>NZ_JBWKYF010000013.1:35954-121523 GCF_059423605.1 Variovorax sp. GW460-12-1-14-LB1 | reverse complement strand
GGACAGGGCGTGGGGGATTCTGGAGGTGGGGTGGGGCATCGTGGGTCTCTCGAAAAGGGAAAGGGCCTGGTCAGCAACCGAGGGCGCTGCAAACAATAGCTTTCGCTTTTGGAAATCAAATGATGCAAATGCACCATTCTTGAAACCGCGCGACCGAGCCCCGCGCGCGTCACCGGAACATGGGATGGGCATGCGGCGCCGGGGCTGGAAGACTCCCCGCATGACCTTCACGGCCGGTGTCCCGCGCGACTTCAGCGACCTCCTGTTGCGGCTGTACCGCCTCTCGCACGAGTTGCCCATCGACGCCTTCCAGGACGCCGCGCTCGACCTCCTCAAGCCCGTGCTGCCCTTCGACTCGTCGATGTGGGGTACCGCCACCCGCACCGACCACGGCATCGACATCCACACGATCCACCTGCACAACCAGCCGCTCGAGATGGTCACGGCCTACGAGCAGGTCAAGCACATGGACACGGCCGCCGGCGAGGTGGCCAAGCAGTCGAACGCCACGCTCGCCTTCAATGCGCAGGCGTGGTTCTGCCGCGACGACCAGGCCGAGCTGCGCGACTACGGCCGCCGCTTCGAGCAGGCCAACTTCTTCATCACCTCGGATTCGAACCCGCAGACGAGCTTCGTCCACTGGCTCAGTCTGTTCCGCGCCGACCCGGAAGCCCACGGCACGGAGGAAGAGCGGCAACTGCTCGCCAGCCTCGCGCCGCACGTGATGCAGGCGCTGGCGCTGAACCGCGTGATGCACCTGGACCGCCTCGAGGCGGGCAGCGCGTCGCCCGGCGGCTCGGCCATCGGCGACCTGCGCGGCGTGCTGTACCACGCCGACCGGCTGTTCGAGGCGATGCTGAAGGCCGAGTGGCCGGCCTGGCACGGCCGCACGCTGCCCGATGCGCTGCTGCAGCACTTCCTGCAGGGCCACGCGCGCTTCAACGGGCGCGAGATCGTGGTCACGCACCGCGTCGAGCAGCGCCTGCTGTTCCTCAAGTGCCGCCATCGCTGCCGCGCCGACAGCCTCACGCCGCGCGAGCACACCATCGCCGAACTGCTGGCGCGCGGCGACACCCACAAGGAAGTGGCCGCCATCCTGAACCGCTCGCCGGCCACGGTGCGCAACCACATCCAGTCGATCTACGACAAGCTGCAGGTGGGCAACGTGGCGGGGTTGATCCACGAGCTGCGGCTGGCGGGCTGACGAGCGCCCTGTCCCAAAAGAAAAGGCGCCGATGGCGCCTTTTCTGTTTGAGTCCGCGATACCTCTACTTCGGCCGGATCGCGTCCGCCGTGCCCTGGATGAAGGCCTTGATGCTCTCGATGTCGTCGCCCGAGAGCTTGCCCGTGAAGTCGGGCATGCCGCGCGACATGGCCGGGCCCTTGAGCACGAACTTGTCCAGGTTCTCGATGTAGGCCGGGTCGAGGTAGCCCAGGTTCGGGATGTTGCCGCCGCGGTCCACGCCCGGCACGCCGTGGCAGAACACGCAGTTGCTCACGTACAGCATGGTGCCGGCCTGGACCTTGGCGGGGTCGTACTTCACGCCCTGCACCAGCTTGGCCATGCGGTACTCGACGAACGCGGGCATCTTGGCCGTGCCGCCGACCGCGAAGGTGTAGACCGTGCCCGGGCCCTGGCGCTCGGTGGCGCGCTGCGCCAGGCCGTACACGCCGCCCCAGCCCACGGCCACCGACACGTACTGCTTGCCGTCCACCATGTAGGTCGCGGGCGCCGCCACCACGCCGGTGCCGGTGGGCGTTTCCCACAGCTTTTCGCCGGTCTTCGCGTGGTAGGCCACCAGGCGCCCGTCGGCCGTGCCCTGGAACACCAGGTCGCCGGCGGTGGTCAGCGTGCCGCCGTTCCACGGCGAGGCGTAGTCCACGCCCCAGGCTTCCTTCTGCTTGATGGGGTCCCAGGCCACGAGACGGCCGAAGGGCTTGCTCGTGGGCGGCTCGACGTTGGCGAACTTGCCCAGGTTCCAGCCCAGCGCCGCGTGCGGGCGACCAGGGGCGTTCTCGTCGAACTTCCAGGCCTTGTCGTCCATCAGGTTGATCGGCACGTGCTGGGCCGGCAGGTAGGCCAGGCCGGTCTGCGGGTTGTAGGACATCGGGTGCCAGTTGTGCGCGCCGAACGGGCCCGGGATGCTGTCGCCCGGCTTCTCGTTCTGCCGCGCGGCGGGGACCTCGATGGGCCGGCCGTTCTTGTCGTAGCCCGTGGCCCAGTTGACCGCGACGAAGTTCTTCGCCGAGATGAACTTGCCGTTGGTGCGGTCGATGACGAAGAAGAAGCCGTTCTTGGGCGCATGCAGCAGCACCTTGCGCGCCTTGCCGTTCAGCTTGACGTCGGCCAGGATCATCGACTGCGTGGAGGTGTAGTCCCAGTTGTCTCCGGGCGTCTCCTGATAGTGCCACTTGTACTTGCCGGTGTCGGGGTCGAGCGCGACCACCGAGCCCAGGTACAGGTTGTCGCCGCCCTTGGGGCTGCGCGCCTTGGCCGCCCAGGGCGAGCCGTTGCCGGTGCCCACGTACATCAGGTTGAGCTCGGGGTCGAAGGCGAAGCTGTCCCACGCGGTGCCGCCGCCGCCGGCTTCCCAGTACTTGCCGCTCGGGTCCCAGGTCTTGGCGGCGCGCGCCATCGACTCGTCCTCGAAAGGCTTGCTCGGGTCGCCGGGCACCACGAACCAGCGCCACTTCTGGTCGCCGGTCTTCGCGTCGTAGGCGGTGACGTAGCCGCGCACGCCGTACTCGGCGCCGCCGTTGCCGATGATCACCTTGCCCTTGAACACGCGCGGCGCGCCGGTGATGGTGTAGCTGCCCTTCTGGCCCTCGATGGTGTTCTTCTCCCACACCTTCTGGCCGGTGGCGGCGTCGAGCGCGATCAGGCGGCCGTCGTAGGCGGCCACATAGACGCGGCCTTCGTACAGCGCCACGCCGCGGTTGACCACGTCGCAGCAGCCCCTGAAGCCCTTCGTGCGGTCGACCTGCGGATCGAAGGTCCAGATCTTCTGCCCGGTGCGCGTGTCGATCGCATGCACGATGCTCCACGAGGCCGTGACGTACATGATGCCGTCGACCACCAGCGGCGTGGCTTCCACCCCGCGCGTCGATTCGAGGTTGTACGACCAGACCAGCCCGAGCTGCTTCACGTTGCCGGTGTTCACCTGGTCGAGTTTGCTGAAGCGCGACTCGGCGTAGTCCAGCCCGTAGCTGGGCCAGTCGGGCGTCTTCTTCGCCGCGTTGGCGCGCACGAAGTTGCCGTCGACGCGCTTGGCGGCCGCGCCGGCACGGTCCTGCGGGCTGGCTGCCGTCTGGGCCAGTGCCGGGGCCGCAAGGCCCAGGCACAGCAAGGCGCCCGCAAGCAGGCGCCGCCCGGAAAGAGGCTGTGTCGTTGTCGTCTTCATCGGGGTCTGTCTCCTTCTTCGTTCTGCCCCAAGGATCGTTCGCACGGCATCGGCCTTCACCCCCGGGATTTCCCCAATCAAGCCTTGTTCCATTGCGGAACACATTCGAGAGGGTCCCTGAACCCGAAAGAGGCGGCGAACCCATGGCGCTCGACAGGCTCGGCACGGCGGATGCGCCGCGCCAACTCTTTGCCAGCACGCCGGCGCAGCGCGTGGCGCTGGCGCGGCAGCAGTTTTTCGAAGAAGGCGTGCGCCCCTCGGGGCTGGTCGGCGAGGCGGTGATCCAGTCGTGGATGCGCTGCAGCCGCACCCACGCCGACCGGCAGCGCGTGGTGGCCTTCGACGCCGTCACGCCCAGCCGGCTGCACACCACGCTCGCGCGCAACCGCGAGCTGCTCGACGTGGCGCGGCACGAGCTCGTGCAGATGGAGCACATGCTCGCGGGCACCGACTGCCGCGTGATCCTGACCGACCGCGACGGCGTGGTGGTGCATGTCACGAGCCAGCCCGCCGGCACGCACCAGCCCGTGCTGCGCCAGACCGCACGCCTGGGCGTGAACATCTCCGAGCGCGTCGTGGGCACCACGGCGCCGGGCATCGTGGCCAGCACCGGGCAGGCCTGCACCGTGGACGGCGCCGAGCACTACTACGACGTGCTGTGCCACATGCAATGCGCCGCGGCACCGATCCGCGACGTGAGCGGCCGGCTCGCGGGCGTGCTCGACCTCACGGTGGAGGCGCGGCGCTTCGGCTTCGACGCGGCCTCGATGGTGGCGCTGCACGCCACCATCATCGAGAACCGGCTGCTGCAGGCGCAGTCGCGCGACCACCTCATCCTGCGCTTCCAGGCCAGCCCCACGTTGCTGGGCACGCCGCTCGAGGCGCTCGCGGGCATCGCGCCCGACGGCACCATCGCGTGGCTCAACAACGCCGGCGCGCGGCTGCTGGGACGGCTGCCCGAGGCCCCCGACGACCGCGACGTGGAATGCCTGCTGGGCCACGACCTCGCGAGCCTGCTGCGGCTGGGCCGGCGCGAGGCCGCGCAGCCGCTGCGGCTGGCCAGCGGGCTCGGCGTGTGGATGCAGGCGCAGCTCAAGGGCGCGGACGGCGCGGACTTCCGGCATGCGGTGGCGATGCCCGACATGGCGAGCGCACAGGCCGAGGCGCCCGTGGCGATCGACGTGCAGGCGCAGCAGCCCGTGGCGCTTGCACCCGCCAGCGAGACACCACCCACCGAAACCCTGCGCGAGCACAGTCGCAAGCTGATCGAGGACACGCTCGCGGCGCACGGCGGCAACGTGTCGCAGGCGGCGCGGCAGTTGCGCGTGTCGCGCGGCACGCTGTACCGGCGGTTGCGCGGCTGGCGCGACGACGACAGCAACGCGGTAGCGGACTGACGGTTCAGGCGCCGGCGCGGGCCAGTGCGCGCGCGCGGCGCGCCTTCGCATCGGGCTGCAGCGGCCGCAGGTAGTCGTGCAGCGCCAACGCCGCCGCCCCCACCGCGGGCGCAAGCGCTTCGTAGCGCGCCGTGCGCAGTTCCGGCGCAGGCATGCCGGCACGCTCCGCATGGCCCTTCACGCCTTCGAACGCGGCCTGCGCGAACTCCGGATGCTCCGCGCAGACCTTGCCCCCGAGCACGATCGCGCGCGGGTTGAAGGTGACCCACAGGTTCTGCAGCAGCACGCCGAAGAACGCAGCGGCGCGCGCCATGTCCGCGCCCTCGCGTGCCAGCACGCGCGAGCCGAAGAAAGCCTCGGCGCAGCCGCGCCGGCCGCACGAGCACAGCGGCCCGTCCAGCTGCAGGATGGTGTGGCCGATCTCGCCGGCCATGCCTTGCGCGCCGGTGAAGAGGCGGTCGTTCAGCACCACGCCCGCGCCCACGCCGACGTCGCTGTTGACGAAGATCAGCGGGTCTTCGCCCTCGCCCGCCGCGAACTCGTACTCGCCGAGCGCGGCGGCATCGGCGTCGTTCTGCAGCTGCACGGTGACGCCCGGCAGGCCCGCCGCGGCCAGCGCCTTTTCGAGCGCGGGCAGCAGGTTCACGTTGCGCCAGCCGAGGTTGGGCGCAAAGCGGACCACGCCCGTGCAGTCGTCCACCGCGCCGGGCACGCACACGCCGATGCTCGACAGGCGCAGGCCGCGCTGGTCGAGCTGCGCGTGCGCCGCCGCCGCCATGCGCGCGACCTGTGCGCACACGCGGGCGGGCTCACCGTCGTCCAGCGGCTCGGCCTGCGCGTGCAGCACCTCGCCCTGCAGCGAGACGCACACCAGGCGCAGCGTTTCGACGGCGATCTCCACGCCCATCAGCGCGCGCACGCCGACGTTGATGCGCAGCGGCGTGGACGGCCGCCCGAGCCCGTCGGCCACGGCGGCACCCGATTCGCTGAGCCAGCCTTCGTCGAGCAGCTCGCGCACCAGCAGGCTCACGGTCGACTTGGTGAGTCCGCTTTCGCTCGCGAGGCGCGCACGCGACAAGCCCGGCTGCGCGCGCAGCAACCGCAGCAGCACGCTGCGGTTCAGGCGCTTGAGCAGCTGCTGGTCGCCGATGGTCTTCATGCCGCTGCGGTGGCCGCGGTTGCGGCGTGGTGCGCCTGTTCGCGTCCCTCGGGCCGCTTGCCGGCAATGATCATCCCCAGCACTTCGTCCTCGGTCACGTCGGCCGTGCGGTAAGTGCCCACGAGCTTGCCGTTCTTCATCACCGCGAGCCGGTCGCTCAGCGAGAACACGTCGGGCATGTCGTGCGTGATGAGGAAGATGCCGACGCCGTCGTCCTTCAGCTGCTTGACGAGGCGCCCGACCATCGCCGTCTCTTCGGGGCCGAGCGCGGCGCAGGGCTCGTCCATGATGAGGATGCGCGCGTTGAAGTACAACGCGCGCGAGATCGCCACCACCTGCCGCTGCCCGCCCGACAGGCGCCGCACCGGGATGCGGATGTTGGTGAAGTTCTTGTTCAGGCGCTGGAACACCTTGCGCGCCTGCACTTCCATGAAGTGGTCGTCCAGCGTGTTCCACGCCGTCATCTTCTCGCGACCCAGAAAGAGATTGGCCACCGAGTCGAGGTTGTCGGCCAGCGCGAGCGTCTGGTAGATGGTCTCGATGCCCTGCGCCTGCGCCTCGGCAGGCGTGCGGATGTGGACCTTCTCGCCGGCGATGAGCGTGTCGCCCGAATCGATCGGGTAGGCGCCCGCGAGCATCTTCATCAGCGTGGACTTCCCCGCGCCGTTGTGGCCCAGCAGCGCCACCACTTCGCCGGGGTAGAGGTTGATGCTCACGCCGTCCACGGCCTTCACGCCGCCGAAGGCCTTGCGGATCTCGCGCAGCTCGACCAGCGGTTTTGTCTTGTCGATGTCGGCCATGTCAGTTCTCCCCGAACTTGCGGCGATAGAGCACGTCGAACACCACGGCCACGATCAGCACCTGGCCGATGATCACCATGCGCTTGCCGATCGGCACATCGAGCAGCAGCATGCCGCTGTCCAGCGACTGCATGATGAGCGCGCCCAGCACCGAACCGAAGATCGAGCCGCTGCCGCCCGCCAGCGCCGTGCCGCCGATGACGGCCGCCGCGATCACGTACAGCTCCATGCCCGTGCCCAGTGAGTTGGTGCCCGCGTTGAGCCGCGCGATCGACACGATGGCCGCCACCGTCACCAGCACCGCCAGCAGCGCGAACAACATGAGCGTGACGCGCTGCACCGGAATGCCCACCAGCGCCGCCGCGTCGGGGTTGCCGCCCATCGCGAACACATAGCGCCCGAAGCGCGTGCGGTGCACGATGAACGACAGCACGATCGCCACCGCCGCCCAGATCAGCACCGGGATCGGAATGCCCTGCGGCTCGCTCTTGGACGAGATCTGGTAGCTGTTCATCACCCAGGCGAAGCCGACCACCACCGCCACCGGCACGGCCGTGAGCAGCACGTCGAGCCACAGCGCCTCGGTCGGCATGTCGTAGCGCTGGCGCGCGCGGCGCTTTTGCACCATGCGCCCGAACAGCACCAGCGCCACCAGCCCCGCGAGCACCCAGCTGGCCGTGACGCCGATGCCGCCGTCGTAGCCGCCGCCCAGGCGCTGGAAGAACTCGTCGTTCACCGGCTGCGTCTTGCCGTCGGCCACCAGGAAGGCCGCGCCGCGAAACGACATCAACCCGCCCAGCGTGACCACGAACGACGGCACGCCCAGCACCGCCGTGAGCCAGCCCTGGTAGATCGACACCAGCAGCGCCACCGCGAGCCCCGCGAGGCAGGCCGTGGGCCACGACCAGCCCGAGGTGTATTGCAGGTAGGCAATGAGCACGCCGACGAAGCCCATCACCGAGCCCACCGACAGGTCGATGTGGCGCGCCACGATGATCAGCACCATCACCGTGGAGACGATGCCGACCACCGCCGTCTGCTGCGCGACGTTGTAGAGGTTCTCGGGCGAGAGGAACACGCCGCCCGACATGATGCTGAACGCCACCGCCATCACGGCCAGCAGCACGCACATCAGGAGCAGGCGCAGGTCGATGCCGGTGCGGCGCCACCAGCCGGGTGTTGGATCGCTCATTTTTTTCAAGCCCCCTCAGGACGGACTACAGGTGCGCAACCGCCCACCGGCAGGCGCCCTTGCGGGTCGGCCGGAAGCTGCGTTGCGAAGAGATGGAGCGGCGCGTTCTGCCGTTGAGAAAAGGGGCCGAACGCGCCGGTGGTTGCGGCGTTACTTGCAGGCCGCGGGCGCGCTCGCGCCCGAGACGCCCTTGCACAGCTCGTCCTTCTTGATCCAGCCGGCCTTGACGATCACGTCGAGGTTGTCGCGCGTGATCGGCACCGGCGTCAGCAGGCGCGAGGACAGCGAGAGCTTCTTGGCGCCGCCGGCCCAGGGCGCGGCCTTCTCGACCGGCTTGCCCGCTGCCAGCGACACTGCCGCCGTGGCGGCTTCGCGGCCGAGCTCGCGCGAGTCCTTCCAGATGGTCGCGGTCTGCGTGCCCAGCGCCACGCGGTTCAGCGCGGCGAAGTCGGCGTCCTGGCCCGACACCGGAATGCCGCGCAGGCCCTTGGCCGTGAGCGCCGCCACCGCGCCGCCCGCCGTGCCGTCGTTGGCCGCCACCACCGCGTCGACCTTGTTGCCGTTCTTGGTGAGGATCTGCTCCATGTTCTTCTGCGCGACCTCGGGCTTCCAGCCTTCGGTGTACTCGTCGCCGACGATCTTGATGTCGCCCTTCTTGATGGAGGGCTCGAGCACCTCTTGCTGGCCGGCGCGCAGGAAGTCGGCGTTCGGGTCGCTCGGCGAGCCCTTGATGATCACGTAGTTGCCCTTGGGCTTGACCTTGAGGACTTCGCGCGCCTCCATGCGCCCGACCTCGACGTTGTCGAAGGTGATGTAGAACACGCCGGGCGCCTCGATCAGCCGGTCGTACGCCACCACCGGCACCTTCTGCCGCGTGGCCTTGGTCACGGCGGGCAGGATCGCGTCCTTGTCCATCGCCAGCACGATGAGCGCCTTCGCGCCCTTGGACATCAGCCCCTCGATGTCGCCCAGCTGCTTCTCGGGCGAGCCGCCCGCGTCGGCGCTGATGTACTTCGCGCCGAGTTTCTCGAGCTGCGCCTTGATCGCGGCCTCGTCGGTCTTCCAGCGTTCTTCCTGGAAGTTGGACCAGCTCACGCCGACCACGGTCTGCGCCATCGCGCCCACGGCCGTGAGGCCAAACGCCAGGGCGGCCAGGGTGTGTTTCGTTGTCAGTTGCATCGGTGTCTCTCCTCAGAACGGTGTGCCGGGGTAGTTAGTTTGAGTGGCGAACTAACTATCCCATCGGCGGGGGGTTCCGGGCACCCGGGAATTCCCGGACGGAAAGGGATTCGCCGCAGGGACAAATTTTTGTTGCACGAAGCTACGATCAATTTCAAACCACAGGGAGGAACTAGCGCCATGGCGAATTTGCATATTGATTGGCAGAGGCCGATCCAACTTCCGAAAGTCCCGCGCAAGAGCAGCCTGATTTTTGACACGAGCGACGTCCCGAACGTGCCCGGGGTCTACGTCTTCTTCGTGCGCATCGGCACCAACACGACCCGTGTGGTCTACGCCGGAAGCTCCGCCAAACTTCAGAAGCGGTTGACGGGGCACCAGAACAATCACAAGTTGATGATGGCGTTGCTCTCCCATAAAGGCAGCTGCTTCATGGTGCCGGGCGTCTTCAAGGCATTGCGGGGTCAAGTGGCCGGCAGGTGCATCAAGACCATCGAGCGTGTATTGATCCGCTCCTTCCTAGAAGACGGGCATCCGTTGATCAACGTCGCGGGCACCCGTATCAGTACCGAGTACGTCGTGTCGACGCTGCCGCCGGGCACGCGGTTCGTCCAGGAGAGCATCGGGTTCGAAAAGCGCAAGCCGAAATGAATGCGGTGCAGGCTTCGGCCGTCTACGGCCTTCCACAGGCGCGACATCGGTTCTACGCCTGGGCCGCTTGTCGAGCGGCACAGGCAGGCTCCGCGAAAGCCAAACGCTCCGAGATGATGCGTGCACTCGAAACCTGCGGAGTTGTCACCTACCTCGCGCAACCGACACATGAGCCCATCGAGCAGAGCGCACTCGACTTGCTGTTCTACGACTGGGTGGAAGCGGCCATGCGCACGTTGGGGCATGAGTTCGGAAAACCGGTGTCCTTCGGCATCGCGGCCAAGCTGATTTCTGTCTACGCCAAGGGCATTTACGTTCTGCATGCGGGCCCCGACTGCAAATTGGCCGAACGGCTCCATCCACCGATCGATTCACTGCTACTCAAAGGCATTGACGCGCGCTTCGGCACAAAGCACGCGAGCAGCTTCAAATGGCAAAAACTGGATAGAAGCAGGTACATCGCGCTGATCACCCAACTCCGGCATCAAGTCGCCGACCGTCCGTTCTGGCACCTCGAAGAACACTGGGAGCCCTAGGCAGCGGAGCTGCCGATCACGGCATCTGCTTTGTCAGAGGGGTGATTTTGAGCCCCCGAAAAAAACCCATACCGATTGACCATGCCATGCAGCGCCCCCGCGGATACAAATGGAAAACTCTGGGGACAGTTTCCGGACAAGCCCCCTGTTATCCACAGCGGGAGCGACCTCGCCCAAGTTGTTCCTGTTTTGATAGCACCGCGAAAGCACAGGAGCACACAGTGTCCGGGGTGTGACAAGTTGTTGTCAGGCAAGGGAAAAAGTGCCCTGTCCACAGGGCGGGTTTACCCTTATCTACTACTACTAACTTAAATAAGAAGAATAAATAGAGAAGAGAGCAGGAAGCCCGCGCCCGAAAGAGAGGCCGGGCGGGGGGTCGAAGGGTTAGCCCGGTAGGTCGAATCCGTCTCGGTTGATACGATTTTTCTCAAAGCGCCGATTCCCAGGGCGTTGGAGACAAGATGGACTCGAGCAACCCCCCAGGCGCCGGCGAGGCGCTGTACCGCGTCATGGTGCGCATCCGTGCCTTCGAGAACGCCGCCGAGACCGCCAGCCAGGGCGGGGTCAGCGCCTACGGCCAGCAGGCGGGCGGCGCCGCCAAGGTGCGCGGGCCGCTGCACCTGTCGACCGGGCAGGAAGCGGTGCCGGCGGGCGTGTGCGCCCACCTGCGCGCGAGCGACTACCTCACCTCCACGCACCGCGGCCACGGCCACACGCTGGCCAAGGGCGCGGACCTCACGCGGATGATGTGCGAGCTGTTCGGCAAGGCCACGGGCTTCAACGGCGGCAAGGGCGGCTCGATGCACATCGCGGACTTCTCGGTGGGCATGCTGGGCGCCAACGGCGTGGTCGCGGCGGGCTTGCCGATCGCCGTGGGCGCGGCGCATGCGCAAAAGCTCTTGAAGCGAGGCGACGACATCACGGTCTGCTTCTTCGGCGACGGCGCGATCAACCGCGGCCCGTTCCTCGAAGCGCTGAACTGGGCCCGCGTGTACGACCTGCCCGTGCTCTTCGTCTGCGAGGACAACCGCTGGAGCGCCACGACCGCGAGCGGCCCGATGACAGCCGGTGACGGCGCTTCGGCGCGCGCCGCGTCGATGGACATCGCGGCCACGCAGGTCGACGGCAACGACGTGTTCGCGGTGCATGCCGCCGCCGCACGGCTGGTGGCCGAGGTGCGCAGCGGCGCGGGGCCGCGCCTGCTGCACGCGCTCACCTACCGCGTGAAGGGCCATGTGTCGGTCGACCTCGCGGCCTACCGCGACCCGGCCGAGCTGGCCGCCGCGCTGGAAACCGACCCGATCGCGCGCGCCCGCGGCCACCTGCTGGACACCGGCGTGGCCGCCGCGACGCTGGACGCCATCGAGAACGCCGCGCGCGACGAGGTGGACACGGCCCTGGCCGTGGCCGACGCGGCGCCCTGGCCCGAAGCCGGCGCCGCCTTCACCGACGTGCAGACCACGGGAGCAGGTCAATGGCTGTGACGACGCTGAGTTATTCCGAAGCCGCCGTGCGCGCGCTGCAGCAGGAGATGGACGCCGACCCGTGCGTGGTCGTGCTCGGCGAGGACGTGGGCCGCGGCGGCATCTTCGGCCAGTACAAGGGGCTGCAGCAGCAGTACGGCGCCGAACGCGTGATCGACACGCCGATCAGCGAGGCTGCGATCATGGGCGCCGGCGTGGGCATGGCGCTCGCGGGGCTGCGCCCCGTGGTCGAGATGCGCGTGGTCGACTTCGCGCTGTGCGGCATGGACGAGCTGGTGAACCAGGCCGCGAAGAACCGCTTCATGTTCGGCGGCCAGGGCCGCGTGCCGCTGGTGGCGCGCATGCCGGGCGGCATCTGGGACGCGTCGGCGGCGCAGCATTCGCAGTCGCTCGAGGCCTGGTTCGCGCACCTGCCGGGCGTGGTGGTGGTGAGCCCGTCGACACCCCAGGACAACCACGGCCTGCTGCGCGCGGCGCTGCAGTGTGGCGACCCGGTGGTCTACATCGAGCACAAGACGCTGTGGGGCGTGCGCGGCGAGGTGGACGACACGCTGGCCGTGCCGCTGGGCCAGGCGGCGCGCGTGCGCGAGGGCAACGCGCTCACGCTGGTGAGCTGGAGCAAGCAGATGCAGCCTTGCGCCGCGGCCTGCGACGCGCTGGCGGCCGAGGGCATTGCGGTGGACCTGATCGACCTGCGCACGCTGTGGCCCTGGGACCGCGAGACGGTACTGTCGTCGTGCGCGCGCACGGGGCGGCTGCTGGTGGTGCACGAGGCGGTGCAGGCGGCGGGCTTCGGCGCCGAGATCGCCGCGAGCGCGGCCGAGGCCACGGGCTGCCGCGTCGCGCGGCTGGGCGCGCCGCGCATTCCGGTCGGCTACGCGCCGGTGCTGGAGGCGCAGTCGCGCGTCGGCGTGGACGCGATCGTGGCGGCGGCGAAGAAGCTGGCCGGCTGAACCACAAAAGCACGAACGGCCATGGACCCGCTCTTCTTCAAGCTGGTGCGGGTCGTCAACCTCACGGCGCGGCCGTTCCATGAGCGCGTGGGGCGCGAGCACCAGCTCACGCTGAACGAGTGGCGCGCGATGGCCGTGCTGGCCGCGCAGCCGGGGCTCAGCGCCACGCAGGTCGCCGACCTCACCGGCCTGGACAAGATGGCCGTGAGCCGCGCGCTGGCGGGCCTGAAGCGCCACCAGCGCGTGCAGCGCCGCAGCGACCCGACCGACCAGCGCTGCAGCCGCCTGTACCTCACGGCGACCGGCAAGGCGCTGCACGCCACCGTCGGCGCGCTGGGCCGGCAGCGCGAGGCCGAGCTGTTCGCGGGCGTCGATGCGAGCGAGCTGGCCCGCCTGAGCGACACGCTCGACACGCTGATCCGCGCGGTGGAGCGCGCGCCCGACCCCGGCGCCACCGATCAGACGGTGTAGCCGCCGTCCACGCTCAGGTTGGCGCCGGTGACGAAGCCGCCGTCCGGGCCCACGAGGTAGGCGACCATGCCGGCGATTTCTTCGGCGCGGCCGTGGCGCGGCAGCACCATCACGTCATGCATCGAGGCCGCGCGCGGACCGGTGGCGGGGTTCATGGCGGTGTCGATGGGACCGGGCTGCACGTTGTTCACGGTGATGCCGCGCGCGCCCAGGTCGCGCGCCAGGCCGCGCGTGAGGCCGACGATGGCGGCCTTGCTCATGGCATAGACGCTGGCACCCGCGTCCAGCACGCGCTCTGCGTTGATGCTGCCGATGTTGACGATGCGACCCGTGCCGTCGCCCATGTGGCGCGCAGCGGCCTGGACGGCCACGAAGGTGGCGCGCACGTTGACGTCGATGGTGCGGTCGAAGTCCTCGAGCGAGAAGGTGTCGAGCTCGCCGCCGAGGTACACGCCGGCGTTGTTCACCAGGATGTCGAGCCGCTCGAAGGCGCGTGCGCCCTGGGCAATGGCGGCCGTCAGCGCGGCGGCGTCGCCGGCGTCGGCGCGGATGGCCAGCGCACGACCGCCGGCGGCCTGGATCTGGCCGGCGAGCTTGTCGGCCTCGGCCTGCGCGCTGACGTAGGTGAAGGCCACGGCCGCGCCGTCGCGGGCCAGCCGGCGCACGATGGCGGCGCCGATGCCGCGCGAGCCGCCGGTGACGAAGGCGACCTTGCCGGCCAGGACGGGGGAAGAGGAGGAGGAGGACACAGAGGTGGAAGCCATGATTTTTCCGATCGGGTGGAGGAGGAAGGCCTTCAGTGTCGGAATTCCATTCCCTTTGCGGTAGCCATCAATCGGCCCGATCAGATTCAACCCAAAGTTGAAGATGAACGCCAGAATGGCGGCATGGAACCGCTCAATCACCTCGAATCCTTCGTGCAGAGCGCCGAAGGCGGCAGCTTCTCGGCGGCCGCGCGGCGCCTGGGGCTCACGCCCGCGGCGGTCAGCAAGAACGTGGCGCGGCTCGAGGCGCGGCTGGGCGTGCGGCTGTTCCAGCGCAGCACGCGCCGGCTCACGCTGACCGAAGCCGGGGAGCGCTTCCTGGCGCAGGTCGGCGGCGCGCTGGCCACGCTGCAGGACGCGGTGGCCGGCCTCGCGCAGGACGACGGCCAGCCCTCGGGCACGCTGAAAGTGAGCATGGGCCAGGCCTTCGGGCGCGAGCACGTGCTGCCGTTCATGGGCGACTTCCTGGCGCGCTACCCGGGCATCGTGCCCGACTGGCATTTCGACAACCAGCAGGTCGACCTGGTCGGCGAGGGCTTCGACGCGGCCATCGGCGGCGGCATTGCGCTGTCGCCCGGCGTGGTGGCGCGCGAGCTGGCGCGCATCCACGTGGTCGCGGTGGCGGCGCCGGCCTACCTGGCGGGGCGCGCCCTGCCCGTGCACCCGTCCGAGCTGGCGCGCTTCGACGTGCTGCTGCGCCGCTCCTCGCCCACGGGCCGGCTGCGGCCGTGGACGCTGCGGCATGCGAGCGGCGAGGAAACCATGGTCGACCTGCCGGCGCGCCCGCGCGCGATCTTCAACGACCCCGAGGCGATCGCGCAGGCGGCGCTGCTGGGGCTCGGCGTGGCGATGCTGCCGATGCCCTTCGTGGAACGCGGCCTGCGCAGCGGCGCACTGGTGCGGCTGCTGCCCGAGTGGTACCAGGATTCGGGCGCCGTGTGGATCTACTACCCGAGCAAGAAGCTGCTGCCGCCCAAGACGCGGGTGTTCGTCGACTTCGTGCTGGCGCGCTTTCGCGAGGCGCAGTTCGCGCAGCGGATGCAGGTGGGCTGAGCGGCGATGTCCATCGAAGGCCGGGGTTTTTACTCGCGACGCCTTTGGCGCCCCCCTGTACAAAGGCGCGCATGACTTCCATCTCCCGCTCTTCTTCTTCCGTCACTTCATCCACCCGCCGCTTCGCGCTCGTCGCCACGGCGGCGGCCACCCTTGCGCTGCTGGGCGGCGCGGCACACGCGCAGGCCACCTGGCCGACCAAGCCGGTGCGCATCGTCGTGCCCTTCGCGGCCGGCGGCACCACCGACATCCTGGCGCGCGCGGTGGCGCCCGAGCTCTCGAAGGCCTTCGGCCAGCAGTTCATCGTGGACAACCGCGCGGGCGCCGGCGGCAACGTGGGCGCCGAGATCGTCGCGCGCTCGGCCAACGACGGCTACACGCTGCTGATGGGCACGGTGGGCACGCACGGCATCAACCGCGCGCTGTACCCCAAGCTCCCCTTCGACCCGATCAAGGACTTCGTGCCGATCACCCTGGTGGCCGCCGTGCCGAACGTGATGGAGATGAACGCGGAGAAAGCCAAGTCGCTGAACATCCGCAACGTGCAGGACTTCCTCAAGTACGCCAAGGCCAACCCGGGCAAGCTCAACATGGCCTCGAGCGGCAGCGGCACGTCGATCCACCTGGCGGGCGAGCTGTTCAAGAGCATGACGGGCACCTTCATGACGCACATCCCGTACCGGGGCTCGGGCCCGGCGCTGCTCGACCTGGTGGGCGGCAGCGCCGACCTGATGTTCGACAACCTGCCTTCGTCGATGGCGCAGATCAAGGGCGGCAAGCTCACGCCGCTGGCCGTGACCAGCGCCCAGCGCTCGCCCGCGCTGCCCGATGTGCCGACGGTGGCAGAAGCCGGCGGCCCCGCGCTCAAGGGCTACGAGGCGAGCTCATGGTTCGGATTGCTGGCGCCGGCCGGCACGTCGCCGGAGATCGTGAACCGCATCCAGCAGGAAGTCGCGAAGTCGCTGGGCACGCCGGCGATCAAGGAAAAGATGCTGGCCCAGGGCGCGATCCCGAGCGGCAATTCGCCGGCGGACTTCACGAAGCTCATTGCGAGTGAGCACGTGAAGTGGGCGAAGGTCGTGAAAGACTCCGGCGCGAAGGTGGACTAACCCCCAGTCTTCGCGCACTTCGTGTCGCTACGCCAACCCCCTTGCAGGGGGCAACACCTGCGGCCCGGCAAAGCCGGTTCCGCGGTGTTCCTCGAAAAGACAGGGTGACTTGCTGAGGTCGGGGCTCAGGTCCCCCAGGTCACATCCTTGCTCTCGGCCTGCGAGTCCTTGAGCATGTGCAGCAGCGGCGCGGCGCGCTGGTGCAGGCCGACATGCTGTTTCTCGGCGTCGGCGTCATGGCCTTCGACGACGTGTTCGTCGTGGTTGTGCGGCGCGGGCTTGCTGCTTTCGAGCGCCAGTGCGGCTTCGAGGGCAGCGATGGCGCCGGGGATCTGCTCGACCGTGATGATGCCCTGCGGCGCGGCCGGCTTGCCGACGATGTCGAGCAGCTGGCGCGCATGCACCTCGAGCATCACGAAGTCTGGGGCGGCCCGGGATTTGAAGCGGTAGAGCATGGGTGGTGTCCTCACTTATTTGTAGATGTAGTCACGGGCAAAAGGGTACACCGATTGCGCACCGCGCAAGGCACCGTGTTCGACCTTGCCGTCGGGCTTGGTCGACAGCATCTGGTGCAGCGAGATCCAGCCCTGCTCGAAGCTCATCGCCGAGCCCGCGAGGTACAGGCGGTAGGCGCGAAGGATGCGCTCGGCGTTCTCGCCCTGGCGCCCGCCGCTGCGGCCCAGCACTTCGCGCGCGGCATCGAGCTGCGCCTCGAGGGCGTCGGACCACGCCCACAGCGTGCGCGCGTAGTGCGGGCGCAGGCTCTCGGTGTCGACCATCTCCAGCCCGGCCGCTGCGGTCTCGCGCAGCACGTGCGTCACGTGCAGCAGCTCGCCGCCGGGGAAGATGTATTTCTCGATGAAGTCGCCCATGCCCGCGCCGAGCTGGCGGTAGTTCAGTTCGCCCGAGGTGATGCCGTGGTTGAGCACCAGCCCGCCCGGCTTGAGCAGCGTGTGGATCTTGTGGAAGTAGGTCGGCATGTTGGCCGCGCCCACGTGCTCGAACATGCCCACCGACGAGATCTTGTCGAAGGGCTGGTCGTCGGGCAGCTCGCGGTAGTCGCGCAGCTCCACGCGCACGCGGCCCTGCAGGCCTTTTTCCTCGATGAGCCGCTGCACATGCGCATGCTGGTTCTTCGACAGCGTGATGCCGGTGGCGTCCACGCCGTAGTGCTCGGCCGCCCACAGCAGCAGCGCGCCCCAGCCGGAACCGATGTCCAGGTAGCGCTCGCCGGGCTGCAGCATGAGCTTGCGGCAGATGTGGTCGAGCTTGGCCTCCTGCGCCTGCGCCAGCGTGAGCTCGGGCGTGCGGAAGTAGGCGCATGAATAGACGCGGCGCGGGTCCAGCCACAGCGCGTAGAAATCGTCGGAGACGTCGTAGTGGAACTCGATCTGCGCGGCGTCCTTGCGCAGCGAGTGCGAGCCGCGCGACTTGGCGCGGCGCTGCAGGCGGCTCCACCAGGTGGTGTCGGTCTCGGCCGGGTTGCCAGGCAACAGGCCAACGGTGGCGTCGATCAGGTCGCGCATGGCGCCCTCGATCTGCACCTTGCCTTCGACGTAGGCCTCGCCGATGGCCCCGACCTGCCGGCCGGCCAGCTTGGCCAGCACCGACCACTCCTTGAAAGCCAGCGTCACGCGTGAACCCGCCTGGGCGACCCGGCGCCCGTCGGGCAGCTCCAGTGCGATGGGCACGGGCAGCGAGGCCAGCTGCGACTCGATCTTGGGTATCAAGTGTTGCATGGGGCCATGGTATTGATTTTTCCAAGAATTTGCATGACATCGCGCAGCCGCGCGCGCCGGGAGCCTCTGCAGAGAAGCCCTCGTTGACAACAGATTGTTTATGCCTAAACTATTCAACCATGAACAGCTTGACCTCCCCCCGCCTCGCGCCCGCCTCGGACCTCCAGCGCATCCTGTGCATCGGTGGGGGTCCAGCCGGCCTGTATTTCGCCCTGCTGATGAAGGCCCGCAACCCGGCGCTGCAGATCACGGTGGTCGAACGCAACCGCCCCTTCGACACCTTCGGCTGGGGCGTGGTGCTCAGCGACCAGACGCTGGGCAACCTGCGCGAGGCCGACGGCCCCACGGCCGCGCTCATCGGCAACGAGTTCCACCACTGGGACGACATCCAGGTCTTCTTCAAGGACCGCCAGGTGCGCTCGGGCGGCCACGGCTTCTGCGGCATCGGCCGCAAGCGCCTCTTGAACATCCTGCAGGAACGCTGCCTTGAGCTCGGCGTGGAGCTGGTGTTCGAGACCGACGCCACCGACGACCAGGCCATTGCCGCGCAGTACAAGGCCGACCTCGTCATTGCCAGCGACGGCCTCAACAGCCGCATCCGCCAGCGCTATGCCGACGTGTTCAAGCCCGACATCGACCTGCGCAACTGCCGCTTCGTCTGGCTGGGCACGCACCAGACCTTCGACGCCTTCACCTTCGCCTTCGAACAGACCGAGCACGGCTGGTTCCAGGCGCATGCCTACCAGTTCGACGACAAGACCTCGACCTTCATCGTCGAGACGCCCGAGGCCGTGTGGAAGGCCCACGGCCTGGACCAGATGGAGCAGCCCGAGGCCATCGCCTTCTGCGAGAAGCTGTTCGCCAAGTACCTGGGCGGCCATTCGCTCATCAGCAACGCCACGCACCTGCGCGGCTCGGCCAACTGGATCCGCTTTCCGCGCGTGGTGTGCGAGCGCTGGACGCACCGCATCGACGTCGAGGGCCGCTCGGTGCCCGTCGTGCTCATGGGCGACGCCGCGCACACGGCGCACTTCTCGATCGGCTCGGGCACCAAGCTCGCACTGGAAGACGCGATCGATCTGGCCAACGAATTCGCGCAGGGCGGCACCGTCGACCACGTGCTCGAGGGCTATGAAGCACGCCGCAGCGTCGAAGTGCTGAAGATCCAGAACGCCGCGCGCAACTCCACCGAATGGTTCGAGAACGTGCCGCGCTACACGGGCATGGAGATCGAGCAGTTCGCCTACTCGCTGCTCACGCGCTCGCAGCGCATCAGCCACGAGAACCTGCGCGTGCGCGACACGCAATGGCTCGGCGGCTACGAGCAGTGGCTGGCGGGCGGCAAGGCCGTGGCGCCGATGCTGATGCCGCTGAAGGTGCGCGGCCTCGAGCTCAAGAACCGCATCGTGGTCTCGCCGATGGCGACCTACAGCGCGGTCGACGGCGTGCCGCAAGATTTCCTGCTGGTGCACCTGGGCGCGCGCGCGCTCGGCGGCGCCGCGATGGTGTGCGTCGAGATGACGAGCCCGACGCCCGAGGGCCGCATCACCCCGGCCTGCACGGGTCTGTACAACGACACGCAGCAGGCCGCGTTCAAGCGCATCGTCGACTTCGTGCACACGCAGTCCAGCGCCAAGATCGCGATGCAGCTCGGCCACAGCGGCCCCAAGGGTTCGACGCGCGTGGGCTGGGAAGGCACCGACGAGCCGCTCGAGAGCGGCAACTGGCCGGTGCTTGGCGCGAGCGCCCTGCCCTACGGCGAACAGAACCAGCTGCCGGCCGCGATCACGCGCGCCGAGATGGACACGCTGCGCGACCAGTTCGTCGACTCGACACGCCGCGCCGTCGAGTGCGGCTTCGACTGGCTCGAGCTGCACTGCGCGCACGGCTACCTGCTGTCGGCCTTCATCAGCCCGCTCACCAACCAGCGCACCGACGAGTACGGCGGCGACATCGCAGCGCGCTGCCGCTACCCGCTCGAAGTGTTCCGCGCGATGCGCGCCGTGTGGCCGGCCGACAAGCCGATGAGCGTGCGCATCTCGGCCCACGACTGGGCGCCCGGTGGCAACACCGATGCCGACGCCGTGGTGGTCGCGCGTCTCTTCAAGGAGGCCGGCGCCGACTTCATCGACGTGTCGTCGGGCCAGACCACGCGCGATGCCAAGCCCGTGTACGGCCGCATGTACCAGACGCCGTTCGCCGACCGCATCCGCAACGAGGTCGGCATCTCGACCATCGCGGTGGGCGCCATCACCGACGCCGACCAGGCCAACAGCATCATCGCGGCCGGCCGCGCCGACCTGTGCGCCGTGGCGCGCCCGCACCTGGCCGACCCCGCCTGGACGCTGCACGAAGCCGCCAAGCTGCAAAGCCGCGACGTCGACTGGCCCAAGCAGTACCTGAGCGGCCGCGACCAGATGTACCGCGAGATCGCCAAGCAGCAGCAGATGGCCGCGGCCACCGCTGCCGCAGGCCGCGCGGCCGACGCCGAAGAGACACACTGACATGGACCTCGAAGCACGCGCCCACAGCGAGCACCCCGAGGCGCTGCGCCTCTGGCTGCGCATGCTCACCTGCACGCAGCTGGTGGAAAAGCAGGTGCGCAACGGACTGCGCGCGCAGTTCGCCACCACGCTGCCGCGCTTCGATCTCATGTCGCAACTCGAGCGCTCGCCCGACGGCCTGAAGATGAACGAGCTCTCGCGTCGCATGATGGTCACGGGCGGCAACGTCACCGGCATCACCGACCAGCTCGTGACCGAAGGGCTGGTGGAGCGCATCAACGTCGAGGGCGACCGCCGCGCCTGGCGCGTGCGCCTCACGCCGCGCGGCCGCAAGCTCTTCAACGAGATGGCGCAGCAGCACGAAGACTGGATCGTCGAGGCTTTCTCGAGCCTCAACCCCAAGGAGATCGCGCAGCTTCACAAGCTGCTCGGCAAGGTCAAGCAACATTCCCACAGCAGCCAATTGGCGGAGACCGCATGAAGCACTACATCGGCGCAAGCAATCCCATGCGCGCGCAATTCGAACCCAAGGCCGACTACCAAGCCGAGCACTTTGCCTGGCGCTACGAAGCCGGCGTCGGCACCATCACGCTGAACCGCCCCGAGCGCAAGAACCCGCTGACCTTCGACTCGTACGCCGAACTGCGCGACCTGTTCCGCGCGCTGACCTACGCAACCGACGTGAAGGTGATCGTCGTCACCGGCGCCGGCGGCAACTTCTGCTCGGGCGGCGACGTGCATGAAATCATCGGCCCGCTGACCGGCATGCGCATGCCCGAGCTGCTCGAGTTCACGCGCATGACGGGCGACCTCGTGAAGGCCATCCGCAACTGCCCGCAGCCGATCGTCGGCGCGATCGATGGCGTGTGCGCCGGCGCCGGCGCGATGATCGCGCTGGCCTGCGACCTGCGCTACGGCACGCCCGCCACGCGCACCGCCTTCCTCTTCACCCGCGTGGGTCTGGCCGGTGCCGATATGGGCGCCTGCGCACTGCTGCCGCGCGTGATCGGCCAGGGCCGCGCCTCGGAACTGCTGTTCACCGGCCGCGCCATGACCGCCGACGAAGGCCAGGCCTGGGGCTTCTTCAACGCACTGCACGACAGCGCCTCGCTGCTCGACGCCGCCACCAAGGTCGCGCGCGACCTGGCCGAGGGCCCGAGCTTCGCGCACGGCATGACCAAGACCATGCTGTCGCAGGAATGGTCGATGACCATCGACCAGGCCATCGAGGCCGAAGCGCAGGCACAGGCGATCTGCATGCAGACCGAAGACTTCAAGCGCGCCTACGAGGCCTTCGCGGCCAAGCGCAAGCCGGTGTTCGGCGGAGACTGACGCGCATGATGACCAAGATCCCCGCCCCACCGTCGACCGCGCACCTCGCGCTGCCGTTCTTCGACGACGCGCACCGCGCGCTCGCCAACGACCTGCTGCCCTGGTGCGCCGCCCAGGAGATCGATGAGCGCGACGACCGCGCCGCCTGCCGCGAATGGGTGCGCCGCCTCGGCGACGCCGGCTGGCTGCGCTACGCGGTGCCCGGCAGTGCCGGCGGCGCGCTCGAGCGCCTCGATTCGCGCGCGCTCGTGCTGCTGCGCGAAACGCTCGGCTACCACTCGCCACTGGCCGACTTCGCGTTCGCGATGCAGGGCCTGGGCAGCGGCGCGATCACGCTGGACGGCACACCCGAGCAGCAGTCGCAGTACCTGACGGCCGTGGGCCAGGGCAAGAAGATCGCGGCCTTCGCACTCAGCGAACCCGAGGCCGGCTCTGATGTGGCAGCGATGGCGATGCGCGCCGAGCCCACCGCCGACGGCTGGCGCCTGAACGGCGAGAAGACCTGGATCAGCAACGGCGGCATCGCCGACTTCTACTGCGTGTTCGCCAAGACCGACCCCACGGCCGGCACGCGCGGCATCACGGTGTTCATCGTCGACGCGACGACGCCGGGGCTCGACACCTCGGCCCACATCGACGTGATGGCGCCGCACCCGCTGGCCACCCTGCGCTTCGACAACTGCGTCGTGCCGCGCACGGCGCAGCTGGGCACGCTGAACGGCGGCTTCAAGCTCGCGATGCGCACGCTCGACATCTTCCGCGCGTCGGTGGCCGCGGCCGCGCTCGGCATGGGACGCCGCGCGCTCGCCGAAGCCATCGCGCATGCCAAGGGCCGCCGCATGTTCGGCCAGACGCTGGCCGACTTCCAGCTCACGCAGGCCAAGCTCGGCGAGATGGCCGCGCTGATCGACAGCGCCGCACTGCTCACCTACCGCGCCGCCTGGATGCGCGACGACGCCGAGCGCCGCGGCGCGCCGGCGGTCGGCGACGTGTCGGCGGCTGCGGCCATGGCCAAGATGTGCGCCACCGAGAACGCGAGCCGCGTGATCGACATGGCGCTGCAGATGCATGGGGGACTCGGCGTGAAGGTCGGCACCAAGATCGAAAGCCTGTACCGGGACATCCGCTCGCTGCGCATTTACGAAGGCGCGACGGAAGTCCAGCAACTGATCATCGGCAAATCCGTTTTGCGGGGGTGAAACCGTGTCTGCCCAAGTCGATCGCTTCGTTCATGACCGCCTGCCGCCTGCCGCGCAGCTGCCGGTCTTTCGCTACGACCTGCCCGAACTGCAGTTCCCCGACCAGCTGAACCTGGTCGAGGAGCTGCTGGACAAGGCGGTCGCCAAGGGCTTCGGCGACCGGCCGATGCTGCGCTCGCCCGCCGGCGTGCTCACCTACGCCCAGGCGGGCGTCGAGGTGAACCGCATCGCCCAGGTGCTGGTCGAGGATCTCGGGCTCGTGCCCGGCAACCGCGTGCTGCTGCGCGGCGGCAACTCGGTGTGGATGGCGCTCTCGTGGCTCGCCGTGGTCAAGGCCGGGCTGATCGCGGTGGCGACCATGCCGCTGCTGCGCGCCAAGGAGCTGGGCGAGATCATCGAGAAATCGCAGCCCGTGGCCGCGCTGTGCGAAGGCCGCCTGCTCGAGGAGCTGGTGGCCGCGCAGCAGGCGCACCCCGTGCTCGCAACGGTGATTGCGTTCAACCAGCCCGACGCGCCCGATTCGCTGTCGGCCCGCGCGGCAAGCAAGAGCGGTGTGTTCCCCGCCTGCCCCACGGCGGCCGACGACATCGCGCTGCTGGCCTTCACCTCGGGCACCACGGGCAAGCCCAAGGCGCCCGTCACCACGCACCGCGACGTGGTCGCCATGTGCCAGACCTGGCCGCGCCACGTGCTGCGCGCGCGCAGCGACGACATCGTGGTCGGCACGCCGCCGCTGGCCTTCACCTTCGGGCTCGGCGGCTTGCTGGTCTTCCCGATGTGGGCCGGTGCGTCGGTGTACTTTCCCGAGGGGGCCTTCTCGCCCGAAGCGCTCGTGAAGCTCATCAACGAGGTCGGCGCGACCATCTGCTACACCGCGCCCACCTTCTATCGCCAGATGGCGCCCTTCGTCCGGCAGCACGGGGCGCCGAGCCTGCGCATCTGCGTGAGCGCAGGCGAGGCGCTTCCCGACGCCACGCGCCAACTCTGGAAGGAGACCACCGGCATCGAGATGCTCGACGGCATCGGCGGCACCGAGGTGTTCCACATCTACATCTCGGCCGCCGGCGACGAAGTGCGCCGCGGCGCCGTCGGCAAGGCGGTGCCGGGTTTCACGGCCAAGGTGGTCGACGACCAAGGCAACGAAGTGCCGCGCGGCACGGTCGGCAAGCTGGCGCTGCAAGGCCCGGTCGGCTGCCGCTACCTCGACGATCCGCGCCAGGGCGACTACGTGAAGAACGGCTGGAACTACCCCGGTGACTCCTTCGTGCAGGATGACGACGGCTACTTCTTCTATCAGGCGCGTGCGGACGACATGATCATCACGGCCGGCTACAACGTCGGCGGCCCGGAAGTGGAAGACGCGCTGCTCAAGCACCCGGCCGTGGCCGAGTGCGGCGTGATCGGCAAGCCCGACACCGACCGGGGCATGATCGTGAAGGCCTTCTGCGTGCTCAAGCCCGGCAACACCGGCGACGCAGCGATGGTGAAGGCCCTCCAGGACCACGTGAAAGCCACCATCGCCCCCTTCAAGTACCCGCGGGAGATCGAGTTCGTGACGGCGCTGCCGCGCACCGAAACCGGCAAACTCCAGCGCTTCAAATTGAGACAACTCAACAGCAACACACCATCATGACGAACAAACTCATTCAGCCCCCGGGCTGGCTGCCCCCGAAGGGCTATGCAAACGGCATCGCGGCGCGCGGCACCCAGGTGTTCGTCGGCGGCCAGATCGGCTGGAATGCCCAGCAGCAGTTCGAATCCGACGACTTCATCGACCAGTGCGGCCAGGCGCTGCGCAACATCGCCGAGGTGCTGCGCGAAGCCGGTGCCGGCCCTGAGCACATGGTGCGCATGACCTGGTACGTGACGGACCGCGACGAGTACAGCCGGCGCCTGTCCGAACTCGGCCCGGTCTACCGCGACGCCCTGGGCCGCAATTTCCCGGCCATGACCTGCGTGCAGGTGGCGGCGCTGGTGGAGCACCGCGCGAAGGTGGAGATCGAGGTGACGGCGGTCATTCCGGACTGATCCTGCGCTTGAGCTGCGCGTCAGCGCAGTCTTCAGGCGTCGCTTGCCGCGCACGTTCTCGAAACCGGCCTCTTCGCGGGGCGGGTCCAGAAACAGAAAAGCCCTCTTCGCGAGGGCTTTTTTGTGCCGAATTTCGACCAGGAATTTCCAAAAGAATTCGGCTAAAGAAAAAGGCCCTTTGATTTCTCAAAGGGCCTTTTAAATTGGTTGCGCGAGCAAGATTTGAACTTGCGACCTTTGGGTTATGAGCCCAACGAGCTACCAGGCTGCTCCATCGCGCGGCAAGTATAAATTATAGCTTATTCAGCGGCGTTTTGCTCAGCGCCAGCATCTTTAATTTCAGCACGGTCGACCAGTTCGACGAGCGCCATCGGGGCGTTGTCGCCCACGCGGAAACCCATCTTCAGGATGCGGGTGTAGCCGCCCGGACGCGCTGCGAAACGCGGGCCGAGTTCGCCGAAGAGCTTGACGACGCTGTCGCGGCTGCGCAGGCGGTCGAAGGCCAGGCGCTTGTTGGCGAGCGTGGGCTTCTTGGCCAGGGTGATCATCGGCTCGATGACGCGGCGCAGTTCCTTGGCCTTGGGGACCGTGGTCTTGATGACTTCGTGCTCGATGAGCGAATTCATCATGTTCTGCAGCATCGCGAGGCGGTGCGAGCTGGTGCGGTTGAGTTTGCGGAGTCCGTGTCCGTGACGCATGGTGCTTTCCTTTACTTTATAAAAACAGACAGCCGTGTCAGGTACTGTCCGGTGCACTGGCCCTTTTCAGGGGGCCGATTTCTCAAAAATTCAAATCAACGCTTGTCGAGACCAGCCGGCGGCCAGCTTTCGAGCTTCATGCCAAGGGTGAGACCGCGCGAGGCGAGCACTTCCTTGATTTCGTTGAGCGACTTGCGACCCAGGTTCGGAGTCTTGAGCAGCTCGTTCTCGGTGCGCTGGATCAGGTCACCGATGTAGTAGATGTTTTCGGCCTTCAGGCAGTTGGCCGAACGCACCGTCAGTTCGAGTTCGTCGACAGGGCGCAGCAGGATCGGATCGAATTGCTGGGCGCTGCGCGGTGCGGGTGCATCGAATGCAGCGAGTTCGCCGCCTTCGAGCTGCGCAAACACGGCGAGCTGCTCGACCAGGATTTTAGCCGATGCGCGAACGGCATCTTCGGCGCTGATCGCACCGTTGGTCTCGATCTCGACCAGCAGCTTGTCCAGGTCGGTACGCTGTTCGACACGGGCGCTTTCGACGGTGTAGCTCACGCGCTTGACGGGCGAGAACGATGCGTCGAGAACGATGCGGCCGATCGACTTGGTCGGCTCGTCCGCGTAGCGGCGCATCGTGCCGGGCACGTAGCCGCGACCCTTTTCGACCTTGATCTGCATGTCGAGCTTGCCGCCTTGCGACAGGTGCGCGATCACGTGGTCAGGATTGATGATCTCGACGTCGTGCGGGGTCTGGATGTCCGATGCGAGGACCGGGCCTTCGCCGTCCTTGCGCAGGCTCAGCGTGACTTCGTCGCGGTTGTGGAGCTTGAACACCACGCCCTTGAGATTCAGCAGGATGTTGACGACATCTTCCTGCACGCCGTCGATCGACGAGTACTCATGCAGAACGCCAGCGATCGTGACTTCGGTGGCCGAGTAGCCGACCATGGACGACAGCAGAACGCGACGCAGCGCGTTGCCGAGCGTGTGGCCGTAGCCGCGCTCGAAAGGCTCGAGCGTGACCTTGGCCTTGTTGGCGGCAAGTTGCTCGACCTGGATGGTCTTGGGTTTCAGCAGGGTGGTTTGCATGCAGACTTCCTCTCAATACCCCCGGCTCGTTACACCGGTAAGGCTGGTGAAGCGCCTGATCCGCAACAGAGTGCGGAGCAGGAACGTGAACAACAATATCAATCTCCCGCCGGCGCAAGGACGCGCAGGCGGGTAGAGAAAATCAACGCGAATACAGTTCGACGATCAGCGATTCGTTGATGTCGGCTGCGAATTCGTCGCGATCCGGGACCTTCTTGAAGGTGCCTTCGGCCTTGTCGGCGTTCACATCGACCCAAGCCGGCATGCCGACTTGTTGGGCCAGTTGCAGCGCTTCGACAATGCGGTTCTGCTTCTTCGACTTTTCGCGCACGGCGATCACGTCGCCGGTCTTGACCAGGTACGACGGGATGTTGACCGACTGGCCGTTCACGGTGATCGCCTTGTGCGACACGAGCTGGCGTGCTTCGGCGCGCGTCGAGCCGAAGCCCATGCGGTAGACCACGTTGTCCAGGCGCGACTCGAGAATGAACAGCAGGTTGGCGCCGGTGTTGCCACGGCGGCGATCGGCTTCTTCGAAGTAGCGGCGGAACTGCTTCTCGAGCACGCCGTACATGCGCTTGACCTTCTGCTTCTCACGCAGCTGCAGACCGTAGTCGGAGGTGCGCTGACCCGAGGTGCGGCCGTGCTGGCCGGGCTTGGAGTCGAACTTGGCCTTGTCCTGGATCGAACGGCGGGCGCTCTTCAGGAACAGGTCGGTGCCTTCACGGCGGGAAAGTTTGGCCTTGGGGCCGAGGTAACGTGCCACGGTATTTCCTTGGTGTCATCTGCCGCAGTTGCCTGCGGGAGCCGTCGGCGGATGTGCCGATGGCGGTGGGCTTAGTGAAAAAACAAATGCGCAGCCGCTCGAAAGCTGGCTGCGCCTTGCGGACTGACGATCAGATGCGGCGACGCTTCTGGGGACGGCAGCCGTTGTGCGGAACGGGCGTCACGTCGGCAATGGAATTGATCCGGATGCCGAGCGCAGCCAGTGCGCGCACCGACGACTCGCGACCAGGACCGGGGCCCTTGATCTCGACGTCGAGGTTCTTGATACCTTGTTCGACAGCAGCACGGCCGGCCACTTCGGAAGCGACCTGCGCAGCGAACGGGGTCGACTTGCGCGAGCCCTTGAAGCCCTGGCCACCCGACGAAGCCCACGACAGGGCGTTGCCCTGGCGATCGGTGATCGTGATGATGGTGTTGTTGAACGAGGCATGCACGTGGGCGATACCGTCCGCAACGTTCTTGCGAACCTTCTTGCGAACGCGCTGTGCGGCGTTGTTTGCAGGTGCTTTAGCCATGCTTGTCTATCCTTATTTCTTCAGGGACTGCGCAGCCTTGCGCGGACCCTTGCGGGTGCGGGCGTTGGTGCGCGTGCGCTGGCCGCGCATCGGCAGGCCGCGACGGTGACGGAAGCCGCGATAGCAGCCGATGTCCATCAAACGCTTGATGTTCATCGTCGTCTCGCGACGCAGATCGCCTTCGATCGTGAACAGAGCGATCTGGTCGCGGATCTTTTCGAGATCGGCGTCGGTCAGATCCTTGATCTTCTTCGAATATTCGATGCCGCTCGCTTCGCAGATTTGACGGGCGCGGGTGCGACCGATACCGAAAATGGCGGTCAGGCCGATTTCAGCGTGCTTGTGCGGCGGGATGTTGATGCCAGCAATACGTGCCATGTGCGTCCTCTAATACTCTTCAATCAACCCTGGCGCTGCTTGTGGCGCGGGTCGGTGCAAATCACACGCACCACACCTTTACGGCGGATGACCTTGCAATTACGGCAGATGGTTTTGACCGAAGCCGAAACTCTCATTTCATTCTCCTAAAACTGTTTAACGTGGCGGTCTACCGCCCGGACTCAATACTGAAACTCACAGCCCTACGATGTCTTGAAGTTCGCCTTCTTCAGCAGCGATTCGTACTGCTGGGACATCATGTAGTTTTGCACCTGGGCCATGAAGTCCATCGTGACGACCACGATGATCAGCAGGGAGGTACCACCGAAGTAGAACGGCACGTTGTACTTCAGGATCAGGAACTCGGGCAGCAGGCAGACGAAGGTGATGTACACCGCGCCAGCCAACGTCAGGCGAACCAGAATCTTGTCGATATAGCGAGCGGTCTGGTCACCCGGGCGAATGCCAGGAATGAACGCACCACTCTTCTTCAGGTTGTCGGCCGTTTCCTTGCTGTTGAACACGAGTGCCGTGTAGAAGAAGCAGAAGAAAACGATCGCAGCGGCGTACAGCAGCACGTAGATCGGCTCGCCCGGGCGCAGTGCGCTGGCGATGTCCTTGATCCAGCGGAAGCCACCGTCACCGGCGCTGAACCAGCCCACCACCGTTGCCGGCAGCAGAATGATCGACGACGCGAAGATCGGAGGAATCACACCGGCCATGTTCAGCTTCAGGGGCAGGTGCGACGACTGACCGCCGTAGACCTTGTTGCCAACCTGGCGCCGCGCATAGTTCACGAGGATCTTGCGCTGACCACGTTCCACGAACACCACGAAGTAGGTGACCAGCACCACGACCGCGATGATGAAGAGCGCAACGATGGGGTTCATCGCACCGGTCGTCACCAGCGAAGCCAGGCCGCCGATCGCACCGGGCAGACCGGCCGCGATACCTGCAAAGATCAGGATCGAGATGCCGTTGCCCAGGCCGCGTTCGGTGATCTGCTCGCCGAGCCACATCAGGAACATCGAACCTGCCGTCAGGCTCACCATGGCGGTCAGGCGGAAGCCGAAACCGGGGGCGATCACCAGACCGGCCGACGATTCGAGGGCCACTGCGATGCTGAACGACTGGAACAGAGCCAGGCCGAGCGCGCCATAGCGCGTGTACTGCGTGATCTTGCGGCGACCGGCCTCGCCTTCCTTCTTCAATTGCTCGAAGGTCGGAAGCACGTAGGTCATCAGCTGCATGATGATCGACGCCGAGATGTACGGCATGATCCCCAACGCGAACACGGTGAAACGCGACAGCGCCCCGCCCGAGAACATGTTGAACAGGCTCAGAATGCCGCCCTGCTGGCCCTGGAACAACGCTGCCAGCTGGTCCGGGTTGATACCCGGCACAGGAATGTGCGCGCCAATCCGGTAGACCACGAGCGCGAGCAGCAAAAAGACGAGCCGACGACGGAGGTCGCCGAACTTGCCTGTTTTTGCGATCGTTGCCGCGTTAGTTGCCACGAAGAACTTCTTTCAGTCCGAAGGTGATCAGGCGAGGCTGCCGCCGGCTGCTTCGATCGCAGCCTTGGCACCAGCGGTCGCACCCACGCCCGTCAGCTTGACGGCCTTGGTGAGTTCGCCGGTCTTGATGATCTTGACGACCTTGGCGAGCTGGCCCACGAGGCCGGCTTGCTTCAGTGCCAGGACATCGACTTCGACCAGGCCGAGCTGCTCGAGAGCAGTCAGCGTGACTTCGGCGTTGTACTTCAGCAGGTGCGACTTGAAGCCGCGCTTGGGCAGGCGACGCTGCAGCGGCATTTGACCGCCTTCGAAGCCGACCTTGTGGAAACCGCCTGCGCGCGACTTCTGGCCCTTGTGACCGCGACCTGCGGTCTTGCCGATGCCCGAGCCGATACCGCGGCCAACGCGACGCTTGGCGTGCTTGGCGCCAGCTGCCGGCTTGATGCCATTGAGTTCCATATCAGTCTCTCTTACAGAACTTTGACCAGATAACTGATCTTGTTGATCATGCCGCGCACTGCGGGCGTGTCTTGCAGCTCGCTCACGCTGTTGAGCTTGCGCAGGCCGAGGCCACGCACGGTCGCGCGATGCGATTCCTTGGTGCCGATCGGGCTCTTCACCAGCTGCACCTTGAGGGTTTGTTGTTGCGTCATTTGAATGCTTCCTTCAGCCTTGCGAGAGCTTGCGCTCAGGCGAAGATTTCTTCGACGGTGAGACCGCGCTTGGCAGCCACTTGGCCGGCCGTCGTCGAGTTCTTCAACCCGTCGAGCGTGGCGCGAACCATGTTGTAGGGGTTCGACGAACCATGGCTCTTGGCCACGATGTCGGTGATGCCCATGACTTCGAACACGGCGCGCATCGGGCCGCCGGCGATGATGCCGGTACCCTTGGGGGCCGGGTACATCACGACGGTGGCAGCACCGTGGTGACCTTGCACCTGGTGGTGCAGCGTACCGTTCTTGATCGGAGCCTTGAACAGGTTGCGACGGGCTTCTTCCATTGCCTTCTGCACGGCAGCAGGCACTTCCTTGGACTTGCCCTTGCCCATGCCGACGCGGCCATCGCCGTCACCGACCACGGTCAGCGCTGCGAAACCGAGGATACGACCACCCTTCACCACCTTGGTGACGCGGTTGATCGCGATCATCTTCTCGCGCAGACCGTCCTCAGGACCTTCGTTCTGCGTTCTTGCTTGAATCTTTGCCATTTTGAATCTCGTGTCCGATTAGAACTGCAGACCGGCTTCGCGGGCTGCCTCGGCCAGCGCCTTGACGCGGCCGTGGTAGGCGAAACCTGCGCGATCGAAAGCGACCTTCTCGACGCCGGCAGCCTTCGCCTTTTCAGCGATGCGCTTGCCGATGGCGGTGGCAGCGGCGGCATTGCCACCCTTGCCCGAGGCACCGAGTGCTGCGCGCACTTCGGCTTCGGCGGTCGATGCGGTTGCGATCACCTTGGTGCCGTCGTCGGAGATGACGGTGGCATAGATGTGCAGGTTGGTGCGGTTCACCGTGAGGCGAGCCACGCCCTGCGTCGCAATGCGGATGCGGGTCTGGCGCGAGCGGCGAAGACGCTGTGCTTTTTTGGTCAACATCATTTTGCTGCCCCTTACTTCTTCTTGGTCTCTTTGATCACGATCTTCTCGTCCGCATAGCGGATGCCCTTGCCCTTGTAGGGCTCTGGCGGACGAACAGCGCGGATCTCAGCGGCGATCTGGCCGACGCGTTGACGGTCAGCGCCCTTGATCACCACTTCGGTCGGGGTCGCGGTGGTCACCGTGATGCCTTGCGGCATGTCGATGTTGACCGGGTGCGAGTAACCGACTTGCAGGTTCAGCTTGGCGCCAGACGCTGCAGCCTTGTAGCCGACGCCGACCAGGTTGAGCTTCTTCTCGAAGCCCTTGGTCACGCCAACCACCATGTTGTTCACCAGCTGGCGAATCGTGCCGCTCATCGCATTCGCTTCACGCGAATCGTTGGCGGGCTCGAAGCTCAGCTTGCCGTCCTTGTTGACGACATTCACCAGCGCGTTGCGAGCCAGGCTGAGCGTGCCGCCCGTGCCCTTGACGCTGATCTGGTCTTCCTTGATCGACACATCCACGCCTGCGGGGATGGCGACCGGCATTTTTCCTACTCGGGACATTTCAGTAACTCCTCGATGTCTCGGTTAGGCGACGTAGCACAGAACTTCGCCGCCGACACCGGTGGCGCGCGCCTTGCGGTCGGTCATCACGCCCTTGGGGGTCGTGACGATCGCAACGCCGAGGCCGTTCTGGACTTGCGGAATGGAAGTGCTGGCCTTGTAGACGCGCAGGCCGGGGCGGCTCACGCGCTCAATGCGCTCGATGACCGGACGGCCAGCGTAGTACTTCAGCGAGATTTCAAGTTCGCTCTTGCCGGCTTCGGTCTTGACCTGGAAGCCGTCGATGTAGCCCTCGTCCTTCAGGACTTGTGCGATCGCGATCTTCACCTTGGAAGACGGGACCGACACGGTGGGCTTCGCCACCATCTGCGCGTTACGGATACGCGTCAGCAGGTCGGCAATGGGATCACTCATGCTCATGTTGTTTGCTCCTGCCTGGCTTACCAGCTGGCCTTGGTGACACCGGGGATGTCGCCGTTGAAAGCCAGTTCGCGGATCTTGGCGCGGGCCAGACCGAATTGACGGAAGGTGCCACGGGGGCGACCGGTGATTTCGCAACGGTTGCGCTGGCGCGTGGGGTTCGCGTTGCGCGGGAGCTTCTGCAGGGCCAGGCGGGCCGCTGCGCGCTCTTCGTCGCTCTTCTTCGCGTCGTTGGAAGTTGCCTTCAGTTCTGCGTGCTTCGCAGCGAACTTGGCAACCAGCTTGTCGCGCTTGAGTTCGCGCTGGATCAAAGATGCTTTAGCCACAGATCACCTCAGTTCTTGAACGGGAAACGGAAGCCAGCGAGAAGCGCCTTGGCTTCTTCGTCGGTCTTGGCCGTCGTCGTGATGCTGATATTGAGACCGCGCAGGGCGTCGACCTTGTCGTACTCGATCTCAGGGAAAATGATCTGCTCTTTGACGCCGATGTTGTAGTTGCCACGGCCGTCGAATGCACGACCCGAGATACCACGGAAGTCACGCACGCGGGGCAGGGCCACGGTGACGAAACGGTCCAGGAACTCGTACATGTGCACGCCACGCAGCGTGACCATGCAGCCGATCGGCTGGTTTTCACGGATCTTGAAGCCGGCAATGGCCTTCTTCGACTTGGTAACCACGGGCTTCTGGCCAGCGATCTTGGTCAGGTCGGCGACGGCGTTGTCGAGGACCTTCTTGTCGGCGACTGCTTCACCCACACCCATGTTCAGGGTGATCTTGGTGAGACGCGGAACTTGCATCGGCGACTTGTAGCCGAACTTTTCCGTCAGGTCTTTCGCGATCTTTTCGCGATAGTGTTGTTGGAGACGTGCCATGTGAGTACCTCTTAGGCGAACTTGATTTCGTCGCCGCTCGACTTGAAGACGCGAACAGCCACGCGCTTGCCGTCGGCACCTTGGGTGACCTTGATGCCCACGCGATCGGCCTTGCCGGTCGCGGCATTGAAGATCGCCACGTTGGATTGGTGAATCGGCATGGTCTTCTCGACGATGCCACCGGTCGTACCCTTGAGGGGGTTCGGCTTGGTGTGCTTCTTGACGAGGTTGATGCCGTCGACGATCACATGCGAATCGTCTGCGCGCAGCGACACGACGCCGCGCTTGCCCTTGTCACGACCGGCCAACACGATGACCTGGTCGCCTTTGCGAATCTTGTTCATGGCGTTGTGTCCTTAGAGAACTTCGGGTGCCAGCGACACGATCTTCATGAACTTCTCGGTGCGCAGTTCGCGCGTGACCGGTCCGAAGATGCGGGTGCCGATGGGCTCCAGCTTGGCGTTGAGCAGCACGGCGGCATTGCCGTCGAACTTGACGAGCGAACCGTCAGCACGACGGATGCCCTTGGCGGTGCGGACCACCACTGCGCTGTAGATCTCGCCCTTCTTGACGCGACCACGCGGAGCGGCTTCCTTGATGCTGACCTTGATGACGTCGCCCACGCTGGCGTAACGCCGCTTGGAGCCACCGAGCACCTTGATACACAGGACGGATTTCGCGCCCGTGTTGTCGGCCACTTCGAGCCGGGATTCAGTTTGGATCATTTCTTGATATTCCCAACTTGTACCGATGAGCCTCCAGGAGGGAGACACCGCGGTCAGTCTTGGGCCCGTCGTCCACACCTCGAACCACTCGAGGCATTTCCGCTTTGGGCTGAAAGCTTCGCCTTTTGAAAGCGAAGCCCGCGATTGTGGCACCCATGTCTGAGGATGTCAACCGCCTCATTACACGAACTTCGACAGCCGCTAGACTTTATGGCGTGCGCGCCCCCATCCACCCCTTCATTTCGCCGCCTTCCGTGCTACGCCGGCGCCTGCTGGCGGGCGGCGCGGGCCTGCTGGGGCTGGGATCACTGGGGCTTGCGGGTTGCCGCAGCGCAACACCGGCGTCGGACACCAGCCGGCTGCAGCGCCTGGGGGAAGCCCGCTGGGCACACCGCCGCTCTATAGAGAACACCACGGCAGGCGGCCTGTCCGGCATCGACTACGACCCCGCCAAAGGTGAGTACCTGCTTCTCAGCGATGACCGGTCAGACTTGGCCCCCGTGCGCTACTACACCGCGCGCTGGCCCCAGCCGGCCGACGCCACTCCCGAGCCCACCGGCGTTGTCCAGCTGCAACGCCCCGGCGGCGGCCCCTGGCCCGGCCGGCGCTACGCGGTCGACGGCCTGCCCGTTCCCGACCCTGAAGCCCTGCGCCTGCGCCCCTCGGCCGGCACCCTGCTCTGGACCAGCGAAGGCGACCTCGCCCGCGGCTTCGGCCCCGCCCTGTACGAATCGGCGCGCGATGGCCGCTTCCTGCGCGAATTCGCCCTGCCGGCGATGTTCGCCCCGGACCCGACCCAGCGCCGCGGTCCGCGCGACAACCTGACGTTCGAAGGCTTGGCCCTCACGCCGGACGACCGTTCGGCCTGGCTCGCGATGGAAAACGCCCTGGTCCAGGACGGCCCCGTCCCGACCACCACCGCCCCCGGCGGCCCCTGCCGCTTCACCCAGGTCGACCTCGCGACCGGCCGCGCCGTGCGCCAGATCGCCTACGTGCCCGACACCATCCCGCTGCGCCCGCTGGTGCCGGGCACTTACGCCGACAACGGCGTGAGCGAGGTGCTCGTGCTCGACGCCCACCGCATGCTGGTGCTGGAGCGGGCCTACGCCACCGGCGCCGGCAATTCGCTGCGCCTGTATGAAATAGACACCCGGGCCGCCGACGACGTGCTCGCCATCGACGCCCTCGCCCCCGGCAACCACCGCCCGGCCGCCAAGACGCTCGTGGCCGACTTCGCCACCCTCGGCCTCTCGCGCCTCGACAACACCGAGGGCATGTGCTGGGGCCCACCGCTGCCCGACGGCCGCCGCCTGCTGGTGGTCGTGATCGACGACAATTTCAACCCGCTGCAAGTGACGCAGTTCGCCGCCTTCGCCTACACCGACCGACCATGACCATCGCCGTGACCTTCCTGCCCCGCACCGCGCCGGGCCCCCTGCCCCCCATCGCCTTCATCGGCGGCGGCAACATGGCCAGCGCCATCATCGGCGGCCTGATCCAGCAAGGCGTCGCGGCCGAGAACTTCGAAGTGGTCGAGCCCTTCGAGGAAGCCCGTACCAGGCTGGCCCAGTCCTACGGCATCGTCGCCAGGGCCGAGGCCAGCGAGGCCCTCGCGCGCTGCGCCGTGGTGGTGTGGGCAGTCAAGCCCCAGACCTTTGCCGAAGCCGCCCGTCCGGTGCGCGCCTTTGCCGCCGACGCCCTGCACCTGAGCGTGGCGGCGGGCATCCCGTCCGACAGCATCGCCCGCTGGCTCGGCACCGAGCGCGTGGTGCGCGCCATGCCCAACACGCCGGCGCTGGTCGGCAAGGGCATGACCGGCCTGTTCGCGCGGCCCGGCGTCGAAAGCGCGGACCGCGCACGCGTCGGCCAGCTGCTGGCGCCGACCGGCGAGCTGATCTGGGTCGACGCCGAACCCGCGCTCGACGCGGTGACCGCCATGTCGGGCTCCGGCCCGGCCTACGTGTTCTATTTCATCGAGGCGATGACCGAGGCCGGCGTCGAGATGGGCCTCACGCCCGACCAGGCCCAGCGGCTGGCCATCGGCACCTTCACCGGCGCCTCGGCGCTGGCGCACAGTGCGACCGAGCCGCCGTCGGTGCTGCGCGAACGCGTGACCTCCAAGGGCGGCACGACCTACGCGGCCCTGAGCGCGCTCGAAGCCTCGGATGTGAAGGGCCAGTTCAAGACCGCCATCCGCGCGGCGCAGAAGCGCGCGGCCGAGCTGGGCGAGGAATTTGGGCGCGGCTGACCCGCCCGGCGGGGGCTATCGGAGGGCGTAGCCCGCCACGATGCCGACGAACACCGCGAAGCCCAGCCAGTGGTTTTCGCGGAAGGCCTTGAAGCAGCCCTCGCGCGTGCGGTCATGGATCAGCCGCCAGTGCCAGAACGCCTGCGCCGCCGCCACCGCAATGCCCAGATAGAAGAGCACCCCCAGCGATCGGCTGGCACCGGCCCAGATCCAGACCGCCAGGAAGATCGCGTAGCTGGCCATCACCGCCGCCACGTCGAAGCGGCCGAAGGTGATCGCCGAGGTCTTCATGCCGATCTTCAGGTCGTCGTCGCGGTCCACCATCGCGTACTCGGTGTCGTAGGCCAGCACCCAGAACAGGTTGCCCGCCAGCAGCCACCAGGCAAAGGCCGGCACCGTCGACTGCACCGCGGCAAAGGCCATCGGGATGCCGAAGCTGAAGGCGATGCCCAGCACCGCCTGCGGGATCGACACGAAGCGCTTGGCGAACGGATAGATCAGCGTGATCGCCAGCGCCGCGAACGACCACAGCACCGTCGTGCGGTTGGTGGTGAGCACCAGCCCGAAGGACAGCAGCGCCAGCACCGCGCCCAGCCCCAGCGCCTCCTTGACCGACATGGCGCCGCTCGTCACCGGCCGCTGGGCTGTGCGCTTCACATGACGGTCGAACTCGCGGTCGGCCACGTCGTTGACGCAGCAGCCCGCGCTGCGCATCAGGAAGGTGCCGAGCGTGAACACCACAAGCAGGTGCCAGCCGGGCCAGCCGTCGGCCGCGAACCAGAGTGCGCCCAGCGTGGGCCACAGCAACAACAGCCAGCCGGCCGGCCGGTTCCAGCGGATCAGATCGAGGTAGAGCGCGAAACGGCGGGCGAGAGGCATGCGGCGGACGGGCAGACGAAAAAAGAGCGGCCATTGTGCCGCTCTTGCAGGGACTCCCGGCGCACCGGGAAATCAGGAGGCCGCCGTCAGTCCTCGAGCAGCGAGCGCAGCATCCAGGCCGTCTGGTCGTGCACCGTGCAGCGCGCGGTCAGCATGTCGGCGGTCGGATCGTCGCCGGCCTCTTCGGCCACCGGGATGAACTCGCGCGCGATGCGCGACACCGTTTCGTGGCCCTTCACGAGGATGCGCACCATCTCCATCGCCTTGGGCGGGGTCTGCGGCACGTCGGGCACGGTGGCGATCTTGCTGAATTCGGCGTACGAGCCCGGCGCGTAGTGGCCCAGCGCGCGGATGCGCTCGGCGAGCACGTCCGTCGAGCCCCACAGCTCGGTGTACTGCGTCATGAACATCGCATGCAGCGAGTTGAAGTGCGGCCCCGTCACGTTCCAGTGGAAGTTGTGCGTCGTGAGGTACAGCGTGTAGGTGTCGGCCAGCACGCGGCTCAGGCCTTCGGCAATGGCCGCGCGATCCTGGCGTTCGATGCCGATGTTGATGATCGGCGCGTTGCGGCTGCCCGACTCCTGCGCGACGACGGCGCCGCCCTTCTTGGGCACCTTGCCGGCAGAGGAGGCAGGCGACGGGGACTTGGTCTTTTTCGGGGGTTTGGCCATGGCGGAGGGGTCTTTCTTGAAGTTGGGTGACAACACCGAAATTCTGAAAGCCGGCAGGCGGCTTCGCAACAGCTTCACTCTATCCCAGCGATCAGCGATCCCAAACAGCCCGCGCGTAGGCGAAGGCCCCGAATCGCTAGGAGAGTCGTTTGACACCCGGCAGCTCGCACGCGTAGATCGCGTTGCGCAGCGCCGCAATGGCCTCGTAGCGCGTAAAGGTGCGGCGCCAGGCCAGCACCACGCGGCGCATCGGCGGGTCGCGGTCCTGCGCGTCGCGCACGGGCAGGTAGCGCACCATCTGCTCGGGCTCCTTGCGGCCCTTGACCTTCGGCTTGAGCGCCTCGGCCGGCACCGACAGGCGTGGCACCAGCGTCACGCCCATGCCCGAGGCCACCATGTGCTTGATGGTCTCCAGCGACGAGCCCTCGAAGCTCTTGCGGATGCCCTCGGCGTTGCTCGAGAAGCGCGCGAACTCGGGACACACTTCGAGCACGTGGTCGCGAAAGCAGTGGCCTGTGCCCAGCAGCAGCATCGTCTCGCTCTGCAGTTCTTCCGAGGTGATCGACTCGCGGTCGGCCAGCTTGTGCTTCACGGGCAGCGCCGCCATGAAGGGCTCGTCGTACAGCGGCGCCATCGCCAGGCCCGTGTCGGGAAAGGGCTCGGCCATGATCGCGCAGTCGATCTCGCCGGCGCGCAGCATCTCGAGCAGCTTGACCGTGAAGTTCTCCTGCAGCACCAGCGGCATCTGCGGCGTGCGCGCGATCACCTGGCGTACGAGGTCGGGCAGCAGGTACGGGCCGATCGTGTAGATCACGCCCAGGTTCAGCGGGCCGGCCAGCGGGTCTTTTCCGCGCTTGGCGATCTCCTTGATGCTCGCGGCCTGGTCGAGCACGCTCTGCGCCTGCTGGACGATCTGCTCGCCGAGCGGCGTCACGGTCACTTCACCGGCGCTGCGCTCGAAGAGCTTGACCTCGAGTTCGTCCTCGAGTTTCTTGATGGCCACCGAAAGCGTCGGCTGGGACACATAGCAGGCCTCGGCCGCCTTGCCGAAGTGCCGCTCGCGGGCGACTGCGACGATGTATTTGAGTTCGGTAAGAGTCATAGCTTGCGTCAATTATGCGCAAGGGTCTGTGACCCGGCTGGGGCGGGGTTAAAAGCCGCGGGCTGCGCTGCGCTCAGCCCGCGCGGCTCCAGACCCATTGCACTGGCTGCCCAGCGTTCGAGGGCATCGGCTCACCCTGCGTGACCGCCGCGCTCACGCGCAGGTCGGTCAGGCAGGCCCAGACGCCCGAGCGGGGGCAGGTCTGGCCCGTGTCCGCAAACAGCAGCTCATCGCGGCGCATGCGGTGCCCCTGGACCTGCGCCGAGCCATCGTCCTGCACGGAGAAAGCGACGCGGCCGGACGCGGCACGCTCTTCGAAAATCTCGATGGCGCCTTGCAAGGCGACGAAGAAATCCCAGTCGGACAGATCCTGCTCCGCCGCCGCGGCGGTGAAGTCGGCCTGGTACAGGCGTTGATAGCGCTCGGCGTTGTAGTCCAGCTCGAAGACGACATTGGCTGTCGCGGCGTCCATCAGCCGGAACTGGCTGAAGCCCTGCCGCAAACGCCCATCGCCATACCGCGAAGGCGCGATCTCGCTCCGCAAGACGGGCGGGAGCATGACCACGGAGCCGTCGTCGCGCTTCTGGCAGATCTCGAACACAGCGCCGTCGTCGCTGCGAAAAACGAACTTCTCATCGTCCGTCCAATAGCTGTAGTAGCGCTTGTCGTTCTCGATCGTGTAGCCGCCTTTGACGGGGAGGTCGGCGAGTACCGACGCGCCTGGGGGTTTCTCGGCGTCGTCGACTGGGCGCCAGCGGCCGGTTGTGGGGTCCAGGTCGATGAGGTCGGAGGCGGTGTGATGCAGGTAGAGCCACATGGGACTATTTCTTTGCTCGGTTGACGATCGCGTCGATTTCACGGAGAAGCTTGGCCGCCTTCTCAGGGTCACCGGTTTTCTTCTGGCGATAGAACTCCATGATCAGGTCCCACGGCATGTCGTCGCCCCCTGCATTCTGGGCGCCTTCGATGATCTGGGCGTCGGTCTTGGGATTGCCCTTGCCGACATTCACGCGCTCACGTGTCTTGGGGTGAATGACATAGCCCCGCTTCAGGTCTTCGTACTTCGGCCCCAGCGGATCGCCATACAGCGCCTGGTTGCGCTTGTAGATGACCTCCCGGAGCTCCGGATCGGTCTTGTCCTTGAATTCCTTGCCGAGTGCACGGCGCTCGGCGTTCGCGGCCTTTGCGATCTCTTCTTCGCTCTTGCCTGCGGCGCGCATGCTTTGCACCTTGCCGCCGACGCGACGCTTGACCGCCACCTCATAGTCGAGCCGAAGCAGCGGCTTGGCGCTGTGCGCCAAGGTATTGGCCGTGTCGGTTGCGCCATCCAGCTTCGCGGGCTTGGCCCGCTCCAGCAGCTTGTCGAGCTCGGACTTGAGGAAGCGCATGACTTCGGGGATCTTGGCCTGCCCCATGCCCCGCAGCTTTGCAATCTGCTGCTCGACCAACTCCAGGCGCTTGACGTTGTCGCCCAGCAGCTTCCGGGTCAGCCACCGGTGCCGCACATCGGATATCCCAAGAATGATCTTCTGTGTGATCTCGTCGAACCGCTTGACGGCATTCTTTGCATATTGATCCATCGGCAGGCTCTTGAGCCACTTGACGGGATCTCCCTTGCCAGCGCCACGGATGATCGCAAGGATCGTTTCGAGCGCCTCATCGGCGTACTTGCCACCCTGCTTGAGAAACTTCACCAACGACTTGAAAACGCCCTTCAGCAGGCTCCCCAGAACCGGAATGAGGCCGATGAGCGTGATGGCGAGCGCGATCCATTTCCACTTGTCGCTCGAGTCCTTCGAGAGCTGGTGCAAATTGGCAATCACGTCGCGAATGTCCGCGAGCTGATCGAGGATGGGAATCGCAGTGATGATGCTGCCGACGACTGTTTGCGACAGGCTGGCATCCTCGTTGAAGTCGCCCTGCAGGACGCCCCAGAACCAATCGAGCGCGTCGTTCATTTGTCCTCCGAACCGAAAACCAGCGCGTAGAGCGCCATGGCCTGCTCAGGCGTCACGTCCTTCCCGTAGGCGGGGTTGGACGGAGACTCCTCGACGGGGTCGATTTGCCATTCCCTGGCGTCTTCGCCGATCTCGATGTCTGCGGCACCGGCCGGCACGCCGTCGAAGCGCAGTTGTCCATTCGATCCCAGCTTTCCCCTGCGAACGCTCTTGTCCGAGAACGTCACCTTGACGTCCGCGCCCTGAACCGCATCCGTGTCGTAGTAGCGACGTTCGACTTCGATGAAATGCTTGGGCTCGCTGGTCAACCCCATCGGCAGCCCCATCAGCTCTGCCGGATTCCCTTTCGGCCCCACGAAACTCTTGCTCGTCCCCTTGATGTCCAGCAGCCCTGGCATCTTCAAGGTGATGTTCATCCCATCCAGCTCGATGCTCGTCTGCCCGCCCTTGAGCGTGACCTTCTTCTGCGCCAGCACGTGGATCTCGTCATTGCTGCTGGTGACCGTGAAGCCTTCCTTGGCCAGCCATTCGAGTTCGTCGGTGTGCGCCTGCACGCTCACCGGCCCGTCTTGCGCGATGACCTGGATGCCGCCCTTGTGGCTGTACAGCCCCACGGATTTGGCGGCCGCAAAGCTCACGGTCTTGCCCGCTGCGATGTGGGCCTGCGCCTGCGCAGTCCAATGGATCGCCTCGCCTGCGTACACAGTCGCGCTGGCGGGCGTGGCCATGTTCAGGCTCATGGCCGCATCGAGCACCATGAGCGGCCGGGCGAAGGCGGGCACGGGGTCTTGCCCTTCACGTGAACCTGCGCCCTCTCCACCCTTGGGCTCGCGCGCGTCCTGTCCGTTGACGCTGCCGGGATAGTGCCCGTTCTTCTGGGGATCGATGTCGTCGATCAGCGGCTGCAGCAGCGCCGTGGCGCTCAGCGCCAGCGCCTTGGCGCCGCCGGCCGCATCAGACAGCTTCTGCGCCTCGCGCAGCGCGCCCGCGAGCTGGCCGCGCACGCTGGTGGTGTCCTGCACGCTGCCTGCCGCGCGTTCCTGGGCCAGCGTAGAGATCAACAAACCCTCGCCGGCGCGCGTGGCGACCCAGGCGTCGGAGCGCAGCTCGGCGCCGCTGCCGCGCCAGGCGCCGCGGCTGCTCTCGTCGGGCGACTGGGCGTTGAGGTGGCCCAGATTGAGCTGGCTCGCGGCGTGCGAGCTGGCCAGGCGGGTGCGCACCTGGCCGGGCGCGTCGTCGGCGATCCACTGGTTGTAGCCACTGCCGTCGAGCGCGCGGCTGTGCCAGCCCGAGAGCACGCCCGCATGGTTGGCCGACGAAGCGGTGCCGGCCGACCAGGGCGGCAGGTCCTGTCCGTTGTAGAGCTGCTGGGCCACCACCGGTCGGTCGATGTCGCCTTCGATGAAGGACACGAGCACCTCGGAGCCCACGCGCGGCAGGTGGTGTGCGCCCCAGTTCGGACCGGCAACGGGTGCAGCCACGCGCAGCCAGACGGACTGGCGATTGCTCGCGTGGCGACCGGCGGCGACGAGGCTGCCTTGTCCGCTGCCCGTCGATTGCGGCTGGCCCGCCCGCTGGGCCTGCCAATGGAAGCGCACCTGCACACGATGATCGCGCTGCGTGTGGACAGCGGTCGGTGCCTCGTCGTCATCGCCGCCGACCACCAGCGCGACCATGGCCTCGGGGGCCGTGGGCTTGGGTCGCCACAGCGGCACGACCTGCGCCTCGGCCGGCTGGGCCTCGAAGCTGTTGCGGTAGCTGCCCCTCTCGAGTTCGCCGGCCTCGAGCACCTGCGCTGCCTGTGCGCCGAGGTTGTTGGCCGCTTCGTGGCGCACGCGCAGTGCGAGGAATTTGCGGCCGCCGTAGCGGTCGTGCTGCGTGAGCGTGAAGCGCTCGCCGGCACCGAGCTGTCGCACGCTGCCCGCGGCGCCGTAGCACTTGATGCGCGACTCGAAGGCCACCAGCTGCTGCTCGGCGCGGCGGGCGGCGGTGGCGCTGTCGGCATAGCGCTGCGCGCCGGTGCCGTCGTAGTGCTCCAGCACGGGCACCTCGCCCATGGCCAGCGCGCTCTGCACCGCGCCGGTGGGGGCCTGCAGCACGCTGGCGTCCCAGGCGTTGCGCATGACGGCGTTGGTGGTGACCTGGCGCCGGCTGCTCCAGGCGGTGATGGCGTCGGTCGCTTCGGTGGCGTCGACGCGGTGGAAGCGGATCTGCGACAAGGCGCAGTCGGGCGGGGTTGCCGCGCGGTCGAAGATCACCAGGCGGTGGTGCGAGGGCGTGGTGTTGCCGCTTCCACTGCCCGTCGACTGTTGCTGCTCATGCTCGAAGCGAAAGCTCAGGCCCTCTTCCGCCAGCAGGCGCAGCACGAAGGCCAGGTCCGACTCGCGGTACTGCACGCAGGTGGGCCGCACGGGCATCTCCTGCGTGACTTCGAAGCTGAAGCTGGCGGTCGTGTGGTCGGCGAACACTTCACTGACGATGTCCTGCACGTGCTTGGCGGCGTACACGAAGCTGTCGCGGCGCAGGCCGAGCGCGGCGAGCCAGGGTTGCAGGTGCAGCCGGTAGCGCGCCAGGCCGCCGTCACCGCCCAGCGCATCGACGGCCGTGAGGTAACCGTGCCAGGTGCGAAAGCTGCCGTTGGCCAACAGCAGGCGCAGGCTCAACTCTTCGCCGATCAGCGCGAACGGGTCGAACTCGCTCGAGGTGGCGAGGGTGTCGATGGTGAACTCGAAGAGCTCGTTGAGGCCTTCGGTGCCGGTGAAGCGCTCGACGACGACGGCGTTCTGCGGCGCCGACGTGGGCAGCTGCAGCTTGATGAGCCGCGCCTGCTCCGACAGCCGCGCGACGTTCAGGCCTTCGAGCTTCCATGGCGTCGGCATGAAGCTGCTTGATGTGTCTGATGACATGGATATCCACCTCCCTGGTGTCAGTGCCGGTCGTGCCGGTCTTCGTTCGATGCATGGCCGCGCGCGATCTTCCCGCCCTGTCGGTTCAGGGGCTGGCCGATCGACATCGCGTGGACCGGAAAAATCCTAGTTCGCCAACGTTGCATGTGCGTTTGCTGTGCCACAGCTGAATGTCATGACCGCAGGCGGCGGAAACACGGTGTTCGATCCGAACAGCCAGTAGCGCCTTGCATTGATCGTGACGGTCTGAGTGAACGAGCCTGTCAGCCCCAGGTCGGAAGCGGTCGGGTTCGTCTCGTCGAAGCTCAGGCTTTGCGCAAACAGGAACGGCTCTTTGGGCATGTCGAGGACCACATGGATGGCGGCTGTCGGAATGGTTTCATTTCCAAGACGGATTCCGAACCAGCTGCGCGTCACGAACGTGGCGGACTTTTCCAGCCACGCGTCATGGACCGAGCAATCGCCAAAGGACGGCGCATCGAAACGAAGCTTCGCCAACAGCCTTCCCTGGGCCCGGCTCTCGTCGCTCGATACCGCGGTTGAAGTGTCGGAAGTGCTCGTGTTCACCCGATAGCCGCGGTACGCCACAGCCGATGCGATGAGGACTGCAACAACAACTGCGGCAAGTAGAGCGAATCGCTTCATAGGGCAAAAGAACGGCTGTGCAGCGCACAGGCCACACCGGCCACACCCGCCAGCCGGGCAACCTCTTCCACACTCAACGCCGGCCCGCCAGCCGCAGCAATGACCTGCGGCGGCAACTCGGGCAACTTGCCCGCACCACTGGTGCGCAAGGTCTCGCCCGGTTGGATGGCCGGGCCGCCCTCTTCCATGTAGCGCCGGATGTGTTCCCACAGACGCCAGAGTGCTGCGTCTTCGTACCAGCCGAGGTAGCCGATCAAGGCGATGCCTTCCAGCTTGCGCGGATTCCGGGCCTCGCCCCACAGCAGGCGCAGCACATGGGTGTCGCGGGCCGCCTCGCCGGTGAGTTGCATGATCTTGTAGCTGCGGGCCTGCAAATCGTCCCACGAGGTGGTGATCACTTTGTCGATGCCCACGCGCTCCCAGAAGCGCCAGAAGCGCAAGCGCCCCAGCACGCAAATACTGACCTCGCGGGTCTTGCGGTTGAAGACCACGGGAATGTCGCGAGGGGCTAGGTGGGACATCCTCAGGGCGAAGGAGAAGGGGAAGAAGCCAGTCGCAAGAATGATGCTCCCGCTAACAAGAAAAAAAATACTCCGAGACATCAATCCTTCCCAGAGAAACCAGGCCCCGAATCCCATGAATCCCAAAAAGAAAGCCGCATAGGTATTCCCATTCCCCACTGTCTCCCCGGTTCCAAAGGGCGCGCCAATCTCAATCGCATGCGGATGTACAGCCAACAGCGAATCGCAGGTGCTGGCGCTCTCGTGCACGGGCTGCTTCTTGTCCCCGGGCGCCACACGCGTGATCGTTCCATTGAGCATCGGCCGCAGCACCTCGCCGATCTCGTCAAACTGCGTCTCCGCCCCTTGCCAATCCGGCAGCAGCACGTTGTATTCGGGTAGCTTTTTCATGTCACGCCGTCATCCCGTCACCGTCGGCATCGATTGATTTCTTGACAGCCGCTTGCGCCTGACTGGTGAAGATCGAGTGCACGTCAGCTTGCACCCTAAGCCGCCGCATCGGCCGCACCCGCCAGCCGGGTAACCTCTTCCACACTCAACGCCGGACCACCGGCCGCTGCAATGACCTGCGGCGGCAACTCCGGCAGCTTGCCCGCACCGCTGGTGCGCAAGGTCTCGCCCGGTTGGATGGCCGGGCCGCCCTCTTCCATGTAGCGCCGGATGTGTTCCCACAGACGCCAGAGTGCAGCGTCTTCGTACCAACCGAGATAGCCGATCAAGGCGATGCCTTCCAGCTTGCGCGGGTTCCGGGCCTCGCCCCACAGCAGGCGCAGCACATGGGTGTCGCGGGCCGCCTCGCCGGTGAGTTGCATGACCTTGTAGCTGCGGGCCTGCAAATCGTCCCACGAGGTGGTGATCACTTTGTCGATGCCAACGCGCTCCCAGAAGCGCCAGAAGCGCAAGCGCCCCAGCATGCAGATGCTGACTTCTCGGGTCTTGCGATTGAAGACGATGGGGATATCTCGGGGAGCAAGGTGAGACATGCGAAGGGCAAAAGAAAACGCATAAAAACCAAGCAAGAACATTGCCGCGCTCAGCGCCCAGCCCAAGACATCAGCACCTCTTGGTGTCATCCATCCCCCCAAACCCATAAGTCCCACCGAAAAGAGAATGTATGTATTTCCCGTCCCGATCACCTCTCCCGTACCCATGGGCGCACCGATCTGAATCGCATCCGGATGCACTGCCAGCAACGAATCGCAGGTGCTCGCACTCTCGTGCACCGGCTTCCGCTTATCGTCAGGCGCCACGCGCGTGATCGTTCCATTGAGCATCGGACGCAGCGCTTCGTCGATCTCGTCAAACTGCGTCTCCGGCCCTTGCCAATCCGGCAGCAGCACGTTGTATTCAGGTAGTTTCTTCATGTCAGTCAGTCATCGTCTGATCCACCACATAGTCTCCGCTGGTGGCGTCGACCAGCACCTGGACCTGGACCTGGGCTCGCGGGTAGAGCAACCCATCGGTGTCGATGGTGATGCGGGTGAAGTCGCCCTCATCACTGCGTTGCGGACGCTCCAGGCCCTTCAAGCTCAGCGCTGGCGCAGGCGGCACGCTGCGACCCAGCATGTAGACCAAAGTCGAGATGCCGTCGCGGCCGCCCAGCGTGATGCCGATGGTCCATTCAAGGCTGTCGCGCAATGCCTTGGGCATCCACAGCTTCAGTTCGACGGTCTTGTACAGACCGCTGTGACCTTCGAACGGGTCTTTCATGAACAGCGCTCCCAGCCCGCCATTGGCACGCGACATACCGGCCCCGGTCGTGGCCATGGTGTTCATGCCGTACTCGAACTCGACGCGGATGCCCATGAGCAGCTTGTTGAGTTCCTGCTGCTCAACTTCCAGGCTGCCCCATTTGGTATCGGCTCGGCCCCAAATGGTTTTAGCAGCCCATTCTTCAGTGGGCGTGTCTTGTAGCAGCATGGCGATGTAGCCGACACCGATGGCCAGGCCGATCAGAATCAGGCCCCAGCCGGTCCACGACAGGCCCAGCAGGCCGGCGCTGACCACCGAGCCGCTGATCTGCCCAGCAGCCATCAGCCCTGCGACCCCGGCGAGTCCGAAAAGAGCTGCGGAGACTCTGTATGCATTTGCGGCATCCTTGTCCGCCACCTCCGACCTTCGCACTGAATTAACCGCAGCCAAACCCGCATCGACAAACAATCCCATTGCCGACAACCTGCTCGCCATCAGCTTCAGCATGTTCGCCTTCGAAGCCCATGCACCGTTCGCCTTGGCAATCTGCTCGGCAACTTCAAGGCTCGCGCCCGTGATGCCCAGGCCCGAGCCGGCCAGCCCAAACCACGCAGCTGTGCGCTGGTCTTGCGTGCCGTTCTCCAGCATCTTGATGGACTTGGCAATCGAGAACCCATGCAACACCGCGCCGGCTGCCGAGAAGGACGCTGCGCCGCCGCTCATGACGGCTGCCGAGCCCTTGGCAAAACCGGAGAGCTGTGCGGCGGTCCAGCCGGCCGCACGGGTGGCCGCTTGCGTTGCCGGCCCGGTGGCGCTGCCGATCGCCCGCCCCGCCGCAGTGGCGACGTTGCCGGCAGAGCGGCCCGCCTGAGCTGCAGCGTTGGCGGCGGAGCGCCCTGCGACGGTGGCCTTTTTGGTGAGGTCGTCTGCAGATTCAGCCGTGAAGATCCACACATCGATCAGCGTGTTGAGACCGCGCGAATGCCCCGCCAGTGCCAAGCTCAGACCACCCGCCAGCGCCACGTTCTTGAGCTTGCCTGTGGCGGCGGTACCGGCCTTGTTGGCCGCGCCCGTTACGGCGCCCGCGCCCTGCGCCGCGCGGCGACCCAACTCGCCGCGCAGGCTCTCCCAGTACTTCACAGCCTCCGACAGGGTCATCTTGACCGTTTGCGCCATCGCGCCTGAAGGCCCTGCCGTGCCGGCGGTAATGCATTGCATGACGGCCGTGAGGAATTGCCGTGTCTTGACCGATGCCGGGTCCGTGCCTGTCGTGGCCATGCTGATCCCGCCCACGATGGTGATGAGCGGATGCGCCAGACCCGAGGCGGCGTTTTTCAGCAACGGCAAGCTGCTGACGACCTTGTCGTAGAACGGATACTTGGCAAGGAGGACCTGGCTGGCCAAGGGAGTTCCCTTGCCCGCGCTTGCATCTTTCAGAGCCTGTGCCGTTTCCTCGAACAACTTGAAGATGTTCTTGGTTTCCTTGTGGATCTTGGTGGGCTTGAATGCGTCGAAGAATGCCACCTGATTCCCAAGCAGCGCCCGAGTGAGCAGCGCCTGGCTGTCATGTGGGTTGTCAGAAGCAAAGGGCTTGTACCACTCGAGTCCCGTGGTGCTCATGTGCCCTCCCAACGTGATCTGTGCGACAGCATTGGCGTAGTGCAGGCCGTCGATGCGTTCGTTGAGGCCAAAGTCATGCTCGGTCACGAGCTTGCGCGCTGCCGAATTGAGCCACGCCCCGTGATCGGGCTCGATCTTCGAAAGAAGATTCTTGTCGGCCTTTGAAAGCCTGTCGAATTGCTCCAGAAAACTCCGGAAGGTGTACCTGCCACTCGATCCGAGCTTCTCAAGAACGTCATCCTTGAGGCCCGCGGTGTCGTGGTCGATCTCCCCCTCGTTGGGAAGCTCGATTTTTCCATTGATCGGGTCGGGGTAGGCGTCTACCCTCGACATCGGCCTTGCCTTGCGATTGCCTACCCAACGAGCTTCCGGCGGCAAGCTGCCGGCTGCTTTCTGCTTGCGGAAATCCTCGCTCGTGATGGCCTTGCCATTCAGGTGCCCCATGCCTGCGATGCGTCTCTTGGTCGCATCGCCTTGTGCATCGATTTCTTTCAGCAAGCCCTCGATGGTCAACGCCGTTTGAAGTCGCCACTGCCCCTGCTTTTTACCTTCCGAATCCTTGTACTCGTTCAGCCACCGGGCTGCGCTGTTGCACTTGACCAGACGCATGTAGGCCGACTCGGAGGTCACCCCAACGGCATCGGGAACGCTGACCATGTGCACATGGTCCATGGTGTATTGCCCCTGTGAAGCCCTCACCAGACGCTCGGCTGCTTGAAAAACGTCCAGTGCGATTTCCGGCCGCACGCCGGCTTTGCCCGCCGCCCCCTTCTGCATGTTCAACGGGGGGAACGGCGTACCCAGCAAATCGTTGGGCTGCAGCTTCTCGTCGTAGTCCGCGACAAGCGTCAGGATGGCGCCCGTGGTCAGTGGCATCGACCGCTTGGCCGTTCCCTTCGAAGCCTCGATGAGAGTCATGCGTCTTTTCCGCAAGTCCTCTTTGGACGCGTACAGGTCTCGCACAGGCTGGGACCAGGGATGGTCGCTGTAGCCCACCCACACGGAACCCGCGAGCTTGGCCTCTGGAATCACGAGCAGCATCGCATTGGCATACGCTTCGGAGCGCTGGCACACAAAGCCACCTTCGCTGCTGGCACTGTTCGTGTAGGACACGGCCTGCAGCGGGAAAGGACTGAGATACCCACCATCGCTGACACGAAAAATCTGCCAGCCTTTGTCGGCCTTCAATTGCGGCGTATGGGGCTTCTCATAGAAAACGACAACGAATCCCGCACGCAGCGTACGCATTGCGTAGCGGCTGTAGCTCAACGCCGCCTCCGCGGTGTGCCTGTCGAGCAGCGGCCGCGCCGCTTCCTGTTTGGGCTGCGCGTAACTACTTTCCGCGAGGCCGGGCCGTACGAGCAACACCGGCAATCCGGCTTTGGCGCACGCCGGGCAGCCGCCGGCAGTGCATCCGGGCGTGCCGGCAGCCGCCTTTTGCGCGCCCGCCGAATAGCTGGGGGCAGGTGTATCAGCCAAGTCGTTCTCCCTGTGTGGCCGGTTGAAGCTGCGACAGTCCGGCGTGGCGCTCCAACTCGGTCCGAATGGTGTTCCATCCCTCGGGGTCAGGCACGCCTTCGAGCGCCTGCGCCAGCGTGGCGTCACCGCGCAAGGCGCGAGCGATCAACGAGTGCACGGTCGGATGGGTGGTCAATTGCGGGTGGACCTGCAGGATGTAAGCCCCCAGCAAGACCCGGTCTTGCCGGTTCGACAATCCCGCGGAGATGGTCGCGGCAGTCGCCTCGGAGGCCTTCTGCAAGTAATCGGAGGGCAAGACGCCTGCGAACCGCTGCCACCCGCGCAGCAAATCCTGAACCGCTTCGTTGCGGGTTGCATGGGCCCACTGCTCGGCACTGAAGCCCACGCCCTCCTGCTTGGCATCGGAGGGGGCCTCGTAGCGCACAAGTTCGCCGCATCGGTCCAGGCTGTACCAGCAATGCACGGGCCCCAAAAGACCCGCTTGCTGGTCCGGTGTCAGTACAGGCCACATCCACTCGATGACCCGCCGATCGGCCCAGCGTATGAACTTGGGGTTGGTCTCACCGGCGAAGCTGCCCTGCATGCACCGGGCGAAATGTCGAGCCAATGCGTCTGCCGGTGCGTCAGCCAACAACCAGCCGCCCAAGACGAACCCTTGTTCGCCCTCCGCATCCGGGTCTGCCTGCTCGCTCAACGCCAAGGCCAGGCTCGCCTTCAGCAGATGCGTGTCGTGCGGATGCAGGCGAATCAATCGAGGGCGCTGTTCGGGCTTCAACAACGGGTGACGAACAGGAACGGTCCAGGTTTCGCGCGGCTCCGCCTGCAACAGGTCCTCGGAGAAGGGCTCGCGCAACATGGGGTCGACCAGCAGGTAGGCGGACAAGGCATCGTCCGCCTGCAGCGCCTCCCCCAATTGCCGAACAAGGTTTTCGAACATCTGTCCCTGGCCTCAGAGGGTGACGGCGCCGCTGGCTGCGGCATCGTTTTGCTTGGGGCATGGCTGTGCTTCCGCCTTGCCCACGCTGTTGCTCGCACTGTCCCCCATCGGCCCCACAAAGTTATGCATCCCCCTGAACGTCACCTTCCCCGGCGCATGGATCTTGATGCTCGATCCTTCCAGCCTGATGTACGCCCCCGCACTCGTCAGCAGCACGTGCTTGGGCGCCTCCACGGCCACGTCCTTCGCCGTGCTGGCGATCGTCACCTTCTTGTCCGCCGCGATCTTCGTGGCGCCGGTCTGGCTCTGCAGGCTCACCTTGCCGCTGGCCGCGTGCAGCGCGATGCCACGCTCCTGGTTCGGCTCGCCGCCTTCACCGGCCTTCGCGCCCACCGTGTACAGGCTCACGCCGCTGGCCACGCTCAGGGCGATCTGCCCTTGCGCGGGCAGGTCAACATCCTGGCTCGCGACGATCGCGGTGTGCTGCCCGCTCACGGCGATCACTTCCTTCGGCGTGACGAAGCCGATGCCCATCGGCGCGCTGAACTGCAGATGAGGCTCGCTGTACGCGGTGACGCTGCCGTGGCCGCCTTCGGTGGCCTTGATGTCGCCGCCGCCTGAACCAGCGTTGCTGCCCGATGCCGCAGCACCACCCTCCTGCTTCGCCTCCAGCACCTCGGCCACATGCTTCAGCGCGGCGATCGCCGGCAGCTCGGCCGGAGCACCTTCACCCTTGATCTGCGCCTTCTGCGTCTGCGCACTCTGGGCGAGTGAAGTGGCGAGCTCTTCCGCCTGTTTCGTCTGCTGCTGCGCTTCGCGACTCGCCATGAACGCGCCCTTGGCGTTCGGCTGCGCATACGCGCTCACGAGCAGGCCCGCGCCGGCGCGGATGGCGCCTTGCGCGGTGGTGGCCAGTTCGGCGCCGTGGCCGCGGCCCTTGCCGCGGGCGTTGTCGTCCTGCTGCTTGTGGTGGCCCAGGTGCAGGCGGCTGCTGGCCTGGGTGGTGGCAAGGCTGGTGCTGCCCTGGCCGGGGGTGTCATCGAAGACGAGCTGGTTGTAACCCCCGTCGCCGCTCTGGCTGGCGCTCAGTTCCTGAGTCTTGATGCCGCTGAAGACGGCGTTGTGCGCGTGCTCCTTGGCGCCCTTGCCTTCGCCGGCGAACCACGCGGGCGCGTTGCCGGTGGACTGGGCGGCGCCCGCAGGTTTCTGGTTGTGCTGGGCGTCGACCTGGCCGGCGCCGTTGTACAGCGCGGCGACGACCACGGGGCGGTCGATGTCGCCGTGGTGGAATTCCACCAGCACTTCCTGGCCCACGCGCGGCAGGCTCATCTGGCCCCAGTTGTCGCCGGCGGCGCTGGCGGCCACGCGCACCCACGCGCCCAGGCGGTCGGCGGCGGGCGCGTTGTCCTGGCCGTCGGTGCGCGACTGGCGCGCGCTCGACGCACTGCCGCGCTGCCAGTGGAACTGCACCTTGATGCGGTGGTCGCGGTCGGTGTGCACCGGCGCATCGGCACCGCCCACGCCGATGACGATGGCGCTCTGGCTGCCGTGCACGCTGGGCTTGGGATGGATGCGCTGGCCGTGGCCGTCCAGGCTCAGCGGCCGGTAGGGGATGGCCGCGCGCACGGTGGTGAATTCGTTGCGGTAGTGGGTGACGGCGTCTGCGGTCGTATCGCCGTTGCCGCTGTCGAACACGGTCGCGATGTCCGGCAGGCCCAGTCGCTCGCAGATGCCGGTCTTCAGGTCTTCATCGAAGTTGTTGCGTGCGATGTGGCGCACGGCAAGCACGGCGAAGCGGCGGTCCTGCTCGCTGTCCTTGTCGTGCTGCTCGTGTCCGCTCAGGGTGAAGGTGGTGGCCGGGGCCAGGGTGCGCACGGCGCTGCGGCCTTCGAAGCGCTTGTTGCGCAGCTCCAGCGCCTGCAGAGCGTTGGCGAGCAGGCGCTCGCCTTGCGCGGAGGTCTCCCAGCCGTAGGCGCCGGGGTCGTCGCTCCAGTGCAGGGTGCGCTGGCCCGCGGCGCGGCTTTGCTGTTGCACGGGGCGTGCGTTCACGCTCTTGTAGTCCCAGCTCTGCTGCGCGAGGCTGTTGGTCTGCAGCTGGCGATGGCCGCGCCACTGCTGGATGGTGTCTTCGCGCTCGCTGGCATCGGCGCGGTGGAAACGAATGGTGGCTTGCGCGTTGGCGCGGAAGGCGCCGTTGTGGTCGGCGATGACGAGGGTGTGACTGCCCAGCGCACCGTCCTTGCCCGTGGCGTGTTCGAACCAGTAGCACAGGCCCTCTTCAACGAGCAGGCGCGCGACGAAGTCGAAGTCGCTTTCCTGGTACTGGGTGGTGATGCCGCGCACGGGGTAGATGTCGCGCTGCGCGATCTCCCAGCGCCAATGCGGCGCGAGCTGGCCCTGGCTCTGGTAACGCCCGAACACGGCGTCGACGATGTCGAACACGTTCTGGTGCTGGAACAGGCAGCTGTCCTGGCGGTACCTCAGGAAGGCGATCCACGGCTCGATGACGAGCCGGTAGCGCGCCATGCCGCCGTTGCTCGACACGCACTCGGCCTCGCTCACATGGCCGTGGAAGGGGCGCAGCTCCGTGCGGCTTTGCGCGGTCTGCAGGTCCAGGCGCACGCCCTGGCCGATGAGGGTCTTGAGTTCGATGTGCGCGTCGTCGCTCAGCGCGGTGAGTTCGAAGCGAAAGCCGCCGCCGTCGATGCACTCCACGCCCTCCAGGCGCTCGGCCAGCAACTTGTTCTCGCCCAGCGGCGTGTGCAGCACCAGCAGGCGATCGCGCTGCGTGGTGCCCGCGCGCATGAGCCCGCCGAGCGAGGCCGATGTGAAGGTCGTCGTCATTGTTCTGGTTCTCCCGTGGGCACGCGCGGCTGCTGCGCCTAGGTGATCCGGTAGCGGAACTCGCCGCCCTTGCCGCAGCTGGCCTTGATCTTGGCCAGCGGCGTCTCGTCGGCCATGCGCGTGAGCACGGCCTCGGCGATCTCGGGCAGCAGGGTGCCGTTGAGGATGTGGTCGACGTTGCGCGCGCCCGAGTCGACCTCGGTGCAGCGTGCGAGCACGGCCTCGACCAGCGCGTCGTCCCACTCGAACACGGCCTTGTGGTTGGTCGCGATGCGGTCGCGGATGCGCCCGAGCTTGAGCGCAATGATCTGCTCGAGCACCGCGTCGGTGATCGGATAGAACGGCGCCACCTTCATGCGGCCGAGAAAGGCCGGCTTGAAGGCCTTCATGAGCACGGGGCGCAGCGCCTCGGCCAGCGCGTCGGGCGCGGGGCGCTCCTCGTCGGCCTTGTTCAGGCACGCCTGCATGATCTGCGACGAACCGATGTTCGAGGTGAGGATGATCAGCGTGTTGCGGAAGTCGATCTCGCGGCCCTCGGCGTCGTCCATCATGCCCTTGTCGAACACCTGGAAGAACATCTCGAGCACGTCGGGGTGGGCCTTCTCGACCTCGTCGAGCAGCACCACGCTGTAGGGCTGGCGGCGCACGGCCTCGGTGAGCACGCCGCCTTCGCCATAGCCCACGTAGCCGGGCGGCGAACCCTTGAGGCCCGAGACACTGTGCGCCTCCTGGTACTCGCTCATGTTGATGGTGATGAGCTTCTTCTCGCCGCCGTACAGGATGTCGGCCAGCGCGAGCGCGGTCTCGGTCTTGCCGACGCCCGAGGGGCCGACGAACATGAACACGCCGCGCGGCTTGTTGGGGTCTTCCAGGCGCGCGCTCGCGGTGCGCACGCGCTGGGCCACGGCGGCGAGTGCGTGGTCCTGGCCGATGACGCGTTCGGCCAGCAGCGTATCGAGGGCACGCACGGTCTTGATCTCGTCCTTGACCATGCGCCCCAGCGGTACGCCGGTCCAGGCCGAGACGATCTCGGCGACGACATGGCCATCGACTTGCAGCGGCACCATCGGCGTGGTGCCTTGCAGTGCGCGCAGTTCGGCCAGCAGGGCATCGAGTTCGTCGCGCGCGGGGTCTGCGGCGGTTGCGGCCTTCTTGCGGCTCGCGGCGCGGGCCGGTGCTTTCTCCGCCACGGCGGGTGCGGCCTCGGGCTGCGCGGCCGACTCGTCGCGTTGCGCACGCAGCGCGCGGATGCGTTCGACCAGCGCGTTCTCTTCGGCCAGGCGCTGCTGGCTCGCGGCCAGCTCGGCCTGCAGCGCGCTCTTCTTTTCCGCCAGTTCGGCCAGGCGCGCTTCATGGCGCCCGCCGGCCGCGGTGTCGCGCACCAGCGCGGCGCTCTCGGCCTCGATGCGTTCGAGGCCGCGGTTCGCTTCCTCGATCAGCGCCGGCGTTGCGCTCTGGCCCAGCGCGACTTTCGCGCAGGCCGTGTCGAGCACGCTCACCGCCTTGTCGGGCAGTTGCCGTCCGCTGATGTAGCGGTGCGACAGGCGCACGGCCTCGGTGATGGCTTCGTCGAGCACGCGGATGTTGAAGTGCTTCTCCATCAGCGGCACCATGCCGCGCAGCATGGCGGCGGCGAGCGTCTCGCTGGGCTCCTCGACCTTCACGACCTGGAAGCGCCGCGCGAGCGCCGCGTCCTTCTCGAAGTATTTCTTGTACTCGCCCCAGGTGGTGGCGGCGATGGTGCGCAGCTCGCCGCGCGCCAGCGCGGGCTTGAGCAGGTTGGCCGCATCGCTCTGTCCGGCCTGGCCGCCCGCGCCGATCATGGTGTGGGCCTCGTCGATGAAGAGCACGATCGGGTGCGGGCTCTTCTTGACTTCGGCGATCACGTTCTTCAGGCGGTTCTCGAACTCGCCCTTCACGCTCGCGCCGGCCTGCAGCAGGCCCATGTCCAGCGTGTGCAGCGCCACGGCGCGCAGCGACTCGGGCACATCCTGCGCCGCGATGCGCAGTGCCAGCCCTTCGACCACGGCCGTCTTGCCGACGCCGGCCTCGCCCGTGAGGATGGGGTTGTTCTGGCGACGGCGCATCAGGATGTCGATGACCTGGCGGATCTCGGTGTCGCGGCCGATCACCGGGTCGAGCGCGCCGTCCTTCGCACGCTGCGTGAGGTTGGTGGTGAACTGGTCGAGCGCGGGCGTTTTGCCGGGCACGCCCGCGGCCAACGGGTCGGCCGGCGCTTGCTGCGCGTCGCCTTCGGCGGCCGCGCCCGAGGCGCCGGCTTCCGCCGCTTCGCTCGACCCGTCGGTGAGCTTGTCGAAGTCGTGCTTCAGGTCTTCGAGGCGGATCTTCGCGAACAGCGGCGAGCCGCGCTGCGCGAGCTGTGCGAGGTCGGGCTGTGTCAGCAACGCGAGCAGCAGGTGGCCCGAGCGGATCTGCGCCGCGTGCGCGTCGAGCGAGGCCAGCAGCCAGGCCTGCTGGAACAGCTGCTGCAGGTGCTGCGAGAACACCGGTGTGCGCGTGTTGCCGTTCTTGAAGGTCTGGATCTCGCGCTCCAGGTCCGACTGGATCGCGGTGGCGCTGATGCGGTTGGCGTGCAGCACGCGCGCAAGGTCGTTGTCGGTCTGCTCGAGCAGCGCCAGGAACAGGTGCTCCAGGTCGACCTCGTAGTGGCCGTGGCCCAGGCACAGGTTGGCGGCGCGCTGCGTGGCCATGCGGGCGCTGGCGTTGAGCTTGGTGATCAGTGTCTTCAGCGAGGTGCTCATGAACGGTGGTTTTCTTCTGTCGGTCGTGTTCGTTGAAAGGTCACTGCAGCGGCTGAAGCTCGTACTGCGTGTCGCTGCGGTCGCCCTCGGCCTCGCGGGTGGTGATGAAGCTGTCCCAGCCGAGGTGGCTGCCGCCGCTGTCGCTGAGCTGCACGGCGGCCACTTCCTCGCGCGCCAGGATCAGGCGCACTTCGTATTCGCAGGTCACGCCGGCCAGCAGCGCCAGCATTTTTTCGAGCGCCTTCGCATGCGCGCGGCCCGGAAAGAACTCGCGCAGCGCGCTGCGCTTGAGCGGGCCGATCCACAGGCGGATGCGCAGGTCGCGCTGCCAGATGCGCTCGCCCGCCATCGCGTTCTGGCCCAGGCTCACGTTGCCCTCGCCCAGCCTGGAGCGCTGCTGCACGGGCATGTCGTACCACTTGCCCAGGAACTGCTCGATGCGGATGTGGCTGCGGAAGTAATCGGACAGCACGCGCTGCAGGTACGCCGCCGACATCGGCCGGTGGCGCACCGCGGCGGCGTAGCCGGCCACGGTCTCGTCGAACACGGTGCCCGTGCCGTCGGTCAGCGGGTCGCGCTGGGCCGTGTGCTCCAGCCCGGCCATCGACAGCAGCACCGGCAGGTAGGCGCGGCTGCGCTCGTGCTCGTAGTGCAGCGGCAGGCGGTACTTGCGCCAGGCCGCATAGAAGAGCGCGGCGGCGCGGTTGCTGAACACGTCCAGAAAGGCGCGCGCCGAGCTGTCGCGCAGATGCTGCTCGCGGCGCATCAGCATCTCGGTGTAGACGATGGGCAAGGCACCCGACACGCCCAGCATGCCGAAAGACGCGGGCGTGAGCTCGATGCGGCCCAGGCCGTGCTCGTCCTCATGCGGCAGTGGCGGCTCGCACAGCTGCGCGCCCGACATCAGCTCGCCCACGGCGTCGCGCACCGCCAGCGCCTCGATCTCGCTGGGCGGGAAGTTCAGGCTCGTGGAGCTGCGAAAGCGCACCCAGCGCGGCACCATGCGCTCGCCGGGCACCAGGCGCTGGTGCACGTCGCGCTCCTGCCGCTTGAGCAGCATGAGCTCGATCAACCGCACCGCCTGGAAAAACTCGAAGCGGTAGGGTTCGCGCAGCAGCCTTTCGGCTACAGGAGGATCGATTCGCCGCTGCGGGGCTTGCATCGCACCAGCTCCTCCTTGTCGCGCGCCGAAACGATCACCAGCTGGGTGAAGCTGTTCAGGTGCACATAGAGACCGAAGAAATGGTCCATCACGCGGGCAAAGGCCTGCAGGCTGCTGCCCACGAAGCCGGTCTCGTCGACCGTGAGCTTGAGCTCGATGCCGCGCACGAAAGTCGCGAAGGGCTTGCCGGGCAGCCACTGGGTGGTGGCCTGCTGCTCGATCGCGGTGATGGCCTCGATCTGCCGCGCCGACACGGCCGAGCGGCCCAGGTCGTACAGCCGCAGCATTTCCTTCAACGCCGGCAGCCCGCTGGTGGCCAGCGACAAATGGTTGAGCGACAGGTGCGACACCAGCCGCCACTGCACGCCCTTGCCGCGCGGCATGCGCAGCGTCTGCGTCGGGCGGCGCAGCATGCGGATCGAGCGCGCCACCGAGTTGCCCTCGATGAACAGGTCGCCGCCGGGCAGGCCGAAGGCCAGCGAATGCGGCAGGTCGCGGTTGGTGCAGGTGAGGTCGATGCTCAGCGTTTCGGTCTGCGGCAGCGAGGGCTGGAAGTCGATGTCGACGATCGAAAGCTCGGTCTCGTAGCCCGGGCTGCGCTGCGCCACGAGCTCGTTGCGCCGCGCGAACCAGTAGTGCTCGGCCTCCTTCGGATGCTCGCCGTGGTGCAGCGAGTAGAAGGGCCGGAACTCGATGTAGGCGTCGCCCTCGGCGGTCTGCTTCACGAGCTTGACCGAGTCGATGCTGTAGACCTCGAAGCCGAAGGCGCGGCGCGCATCGGCCACCACCGGGTAGGCGGCGGCGGCGTGCGTGACGCGGATCGGGTCGCTGCGCTGCTTGAAGAGGTTGATGACGGGCGTGCAGCCCAGGCGCAGGTTGCGGCTGGACACGCCCTCGAGCAGCCGCGCCGTGGGCGAATCGGCGCGCACGCCGGTCATCACGAGGTGCAGCGTGATCGAGCGGCACGAGCCGATGTGGCGCAGCGCGTTCGTCAGGTCGATGTCGACGAAGTTGAACTTCTCGGGGAACGCGAAGTACTCGCTGAGCAGGCGGTAGGCCGGGTGCGAGCGCGCCGGCAGTTCGATGAGCGCGTCGGCCTCCTCGAAGCCGACCGGGTGCAGCGCCTCGCCCTGCACCAGCGTCCACTTGCCGCTGCGCTCGGGCTCCACGAAGACGGCGGCCGTCTTCAAAAAGATGGCGTCGGCCAGCGCCGTGGCCAGCGAGGGCTCGGCGTCGATGAAGGTGCGCAGCCGCGCCAGCGTGAGCGCCAGGGTGCCGAGCGACTTCTGCTCGCCGGTGGCCTCGAGCGTGACCGACAGGCAGCCCGTGGCGTTGCGCGGCAGCGAGGCCTGCGCGGGCGCATTGACCACCGAGTGGTAGACCACGTTCGACACCTGCACCGCCGCCAGCGTGACGTCGTACACGCTGCGAAAGCGGCAGGCGCCGCCGCGCACCGGCTGCGAGGTCAGCTCGGTGCCGCGCGCGATGGTGACGGGCTTGCTGAGCTTGGCGAGCGCCGCGCCGCCGGCGTCGAACTGCGCGATGGAGCACGACGGAAAGGGCCGCAGGTAGTGCGGGTACATCACCTCGAGCAGCGCTTCGGTGAGCTCGGGGTAGTCGTCGTCGAGCTTCTTGCTGATGCGGGCCGTGAGCAGCGCGAACGACTGGATCATGCGTTCGACGTGCGGGTCTTCGCTGGCGTCCGCCGAGATGGCCAGGCGCGCGGCGATCTTCGGGTAGCCCTTGGCGAACTCCTGCGAGTAGCCGCGCAGGAAGGCCAGCTCGCGTTCGTAGAAGGGCAGCAACTCGTCCATGGTGGGCGTCGGGGTCCGGCGTGGCGCTAGGCGTACCGGCTCTTGCCGGTGCCGCGGGTGATGGAGTACTGCAGCGTCGTGGGCTGCAGCATGGCGTCGAAGTTCACCGGCTCGGCCAGCTCCGGCAGCACGAGCAGGGCGGTGATTCCAAAATAGAGCATGTGGGTGCTGGCCTGGCCGTCGACCTCGAGCGACACCGAGACATCGCACAGGCGCGACTCGTGGCGCGCGATGGCCTGCTCCAGCGAGCGGCAGATGAACGAACGGTCGTAGTGGCTGGCCAGGCTCAGGCCCGAGAAATCGCTCAGGCCGTAGGTCATGACGGAACGCCGGCACTCGGGGTAGGCCTGGAGCTTGGCGTCGTCGAAGACCATGCGCGTGTTGAGCAGGGATTCGAGATCGCGTGCGACCACGTTCTTGACCTCGTCAAGCGACAAATGCCGCAGCACCGGCGAAGCCGGCCCGCGCCAGTCGTCATCGAACAGCTTGTCGAGCAGGCCCGGTTCGAATCCTGTCATGGGTCACTCCCTGTCTCTCGCGTCGGACAACGGGCACGGCGCCGCGCGAGGGGCGCGGCGCCAAAAAGAAACCGCGGCCTGCGCCGCGGTCGTCATTGCCCGACTGGCGTCAGACCGAGTAGGTCTTGTCGTTCTTCGTGAGGCTCCAGGCGCCTTGCGAGTTGCCGCCCTGGTTGCCGCCGATCTTCTGCTGCGTGTACTTCCACTGCACGGCGGCGTACTTCAGCGAGAAGGTCTCGCTCGGCACGCTGGCCACGTCGGTGCTCACGACCTTCGGGTTCACGCTGGCGATCAGCACGTACTTGAGCTTGATCTCCATGTACTGCACGCGCTTGCCTTCGCCGTCGGCACGGTAGAACTGCACCGTGACTTCGTCGAAGGTGGTGCCGCCCGACGCGTGCTGGTACAGCAGCGGGCTGACGACGTCCATGTCCTTCGTGAAGATCATCTCGCCGTGCTCGCAGCGCTCGGCGGTGTGGCCGCCGGCGGTCGACGCGGTGGCCGAGCGCGGTTGCACGATGCTGTGCTGCCACGAGCTGACTTCGATCCAGTCCTTGTGGTCCTTGTCCTGCGACTCGCCGTTGATGGCCGGGCTGCCGAACTTGACGTAGATATCTTTCATGTTTCTTCCCCTTCTTGATTGATTGATTACTGACAGTTAACGTGTTGCAGCACGGCCCCTCGGCCGCGCACCCGATCTGCCTCCTTACTTATTCACTGACTTCGGCAGATCGGCGACCAAGCGCAGTGAAATAGACAGTTCATCCAGCTGGAAGTGCGGGCGCAGGAACGCGACCGCGCGGTACACGCCGGGCCGGCCGGGCACTTCGCCGACCTGGATGGCGGCTTCGCGCAGCGGGAACTGGGCCTTCTGTTCCTGCGTCGCGTTGTCGTCGAGCAGCACGTACTGCGCGATCCAGCGGTTCAGGAACTGTTCCACGTTGTGCGCCGAGGCAAAGCTGCCGATCTTGTCGCGCATCATGGCCTTGAGGTAGTGCGCGATGCGCGACACCGAGAAGATGTACTGCAGCTGCGCCGAGAGCACCGCGTTGGCGTTGGCGCTGTCGGTGTTGTACTTCTTGGCCTTCTGCAGCGACTGCGCGCCGAAGAACGCCGCGTAGTCGGAGTTCTTGCAGTGCACGAGCGGAATGAAGCCCAGGTCGCTGAGCTCTTTTTCGCGCCGGTCGGTGATGGCGATCTCGGTCGGGCACTTCAGGGCGATCTCGCCTTCGTCGGTCTTGAAGGTGTGCGTGGGCAGGTCTTCGACCAGGCCACCGCCTTCGACACCGCGGATGGCCGCGCACCAGCCGAAGTCGTCGAACGCGGCCGTCAGGCGCGTGGCGAAGGCCCAGGCGGCGTTGCACCAGAGGTACTTGGCGTGGTCGGTGCCGTCGACGTCTTCGACGAAGTTGAAGCTGTCGACCACCGTGCCCTCGCGCGGGTGGTAGGGCAGGCGCCCGAGGAAGCGCGGCAGCGTGAGGCCCACGTAGCGCGAGTCTTCCGAATCGCGGAACGACTTCCACTTGGCGTACTCGACGGTGTCGAACACCTTGGCCATGTCGCGCGGCTTGCCCAGGTCGGCAAAGCTTTCCAGGCCCAGCAGCTCGGGCGAGGCCGCGCCGATGAAGGGCGCGTGGGCGGCGGCCGCCACGTGCGCCATCTGGTCCAGGAAGTACATGTCTTCGGGCTGGCGCGTGACGTCGAAGTCGCCCACCAGCGCGCCGAACGGCGCACCGCCGAAGGTGCCGAACTCTTCTTCGTAGACCTTCTTGAACATCGCGCTCTGGTCGAACTCGACGGCGGCCTTGAAGTCGCGGATCAGGTCGCGCTTGGTGGCGTTGATGACCTTGATCTTGAGCATGGTGCCGGTCGGCGTTTCCTTGACCAGGTACTCCAGGCCGCGCCAGGTGCTCTCCAGCTTCTGGAACTCGGGCGCGTGCATCACGGCGCTGAGCTGGGCGGAGATGAGCGCGTCCAGGTCGGCCACGCGCGCATCGATCATGGCCGACACGTTGTCGGAGACGATCACCGAGCCTTCGAGGACCTGGCTGACGAGTTCGCCGATGAGGTCCTTGGTGCGCGTGTGTTCCACGTCGGACTTGGCGACCTTGCTCTTCTCGACGATCTGGTCGAGCAGGTCGACGGAGGCTTCAGACGAAACCTGGGACGAGGAGGCACCGCCCGATGCCGAAAGTGCTTGCGCGGTCATGTTCAGCTTTCGTCCTTCTTGCCGGCGCTCTGTCCCAGGCGCTGGAGTTGCTCGGTGTTGTTCAGCACGTCGGCCAGCAGGTCTTCGAGCTTGCTGTTGCCGGCCATCTTGTTGCGCAGGTCGGCCAGCTTGGTGCGCGCGTCGAGCAGGCGCTTGAGCGGCTCGATCTGCTCGACGACGGCTTCGGGCGAGAAGGCATCCATCGAGTTGAAGGTGAGGTCGACACCGAAGCTGCCACCGCGCCCGTCCAGCTTGTTCGGCACCTGGAAGGCGGCACGCGGGGCCACGCCCTTCATGACGTCGTCCATGTTGTCGCGGTCGATGTTGACGAACTTGCGGTCCTTGAGCTTGGGCTGCTCGACCTCGGACTGGCCCGCCAGGTCGGCGATCACGCCGACGACGAAAGGCAATTCCTTTTTCTCGATGGCGTCACCGAGTTCCACGTCGTACGTGAGTTGCACGCGCGGCGGGCGCACTTTTTGGAGACGCTTCTGCACGCTCTGTCTTTTGGTCGCCATAAGCTTCAATACCTTCGCAATAGGACTGAGAAACGAATTAAAAAGTTGTACGACCCATTTCCGGATCGCACGCTCATTCGTTAATACATTGGTTTAAAAACCAATTCAAAAACCGGACAATTACTTGAGCGCATCAAATGGATTGCCGCCACCCGCGCGCGGGGCGGGCGCGGCAGGTGCCGGGCGCGGCGCGGCGACCGGGGCGGGCCGTGCGGCGGCGACCGGGGTCGGCGCGGCAGCCGATGACGACGAGGGCGCGGGTGCCGGGCTGGGGGCCGCGGCGCGGCGCGTGGGTGCCGGCCTGGCTTCGGGGCCGGCGGGCACAAGGACCGACAGGCCCAGGGTTTCGCGCAGCAGGGCGGCCAGGCGGTAGGCGTCGGCGTTGGCGTCGCCGCTCAGGCTGCTGTCCTTGCCCAGGTCCTCGATGGAGCGGGCCGCCAGGCGCAGACCGCCTACGGCGGTGATGCTCTTGGCCTGCCGGCTGGAGGGGTCGCGGCGCAGCGACTCCTCGGCGGCCGAGATGGCCAGGCTGTAGCGGCCTTCGTTGAAGTAGATCTGCGCGATGCGCGACCACGGCTCACCGCGGGTCGGGTTGTCGGTGGCGAGTTGCTGGTACTGGCGGATGACGGGCGCCTTGTCGCCGGTGGCGGCTGCCGCGGCGGCATCGACCTCGGCCAGGCTCTTGTTGTAGGCCGCGGTGGCCTGGGCAACGGCCGCGTCCGGCGTGGTGGTACAGGCCGACAAAAAGACGGTGCTCGCAATGGCACCGGCAATCATCGTGCGCGACATGATTTTTCGAATCGACACATTCCCCCCTGATCTGACTTTTTAGCAGGCCGCAATCATTCATTAAATTGCGACCGTTGACAATAACAATACACGATACTACAGCCGCGTGGATGGCAAATGACGGGGGCGGATTAATGCTAATTTCCTAATCGAAAGTCATTTTCGAAATCGGTTAATCCTATTTGGTCCATCGAAATATTGTTACGACTCGCTTTTAATGAAAATATTAATTACATCTGGCGCGCTGCTGGTCGCGTTGATGCTCGGCGGGTGCAGCTCGCCGGCGCTCACGATCGCCAACATCGCGCTCGAGGCGAGCGGACTGAAGAAGCCCGAGCTGCCCGAGTCGCAAAAGCCCCCGCGCAAGGTGACGATGTCGATCGCCGCGGGCAAGAACCTCAACGCCGACGGCCGCAACCGCCCGCTGTCCGTGGTGATGCGCATCTACAAGCTGAAGGAAACGACGGGCTTCTACCAGTCGTCCTTCGACGCCTTCGTCACGCCGGGACGCGACAAGACGCAGCTGGGCGACGACCTCGTCGAGAGCCGCGAGATCACGCTCATTCCCGACCAGCAATACACCTGGACCGAGATGGTTCCGCGCAGCGCCAACGCGGTGGCCGTGGTGGTGCTGTTCCACTCGCCCGATGCACAGCGCTGGCGCTTCGCCTTCAACGCCGCGGACGCCGAAAAAACCGGCATCGTGATGGGCGCGCATGCCTGCGCGCTCACGGTCACGACAGGCGCGGTGGTGGGCCAGCAGAACGCACAAGGCGCCGCCCCCACGGGCGCGCTCAACCTGTTGGGGCCGGTAACTTGCCGGCCCTCGCCCGCCTGATCTGCAGCGACGGCGGGGCCGTTCAAGTCGACACGACGATGCGATACATTCAAAAAAAATTGTGGGGAGTTGATCCGACGTGAGCTATGCAGCCAAGGTCCTCTGGGGAGAGGGCTTGTTTCTACGCCCCCAGCATTTCCAGCGCCAAGACGCGTACCACGAGGCGCGCCTGCGCGCCACGGCGCAGACGCTGCATCCGTACTTCTGGGGCGTGCGCTCCATCAGCTTCGACCTCGATGCGCTGGCCAGCGGCATGCTGCGCGCCTCGCAGCTGTCGCTGGTGTTCCCCGACGGCGAGCCCTACGCGGCGCCGCAGGCCGATGCGCTGCCCCCGCCCATCTCGCTGGACACGCTGAGCCCGGGCCAGAACGAGATCACCTTCTACCTCGTGCTGCACCCGGTGAAGGAGCTCGGCAAGAACTACACCGACCCCAACGAAGAAGGCTTTGCCGCGCGCTACACCAGCGACGCGACGCAGTCGCTCGACCTGTACACCAACGCCGTGAGCGCCGAGGTGGTGTTCCTGCGCAAGAGCGTGAAGCTCCTGGCCGACACCGAGCCGCGCGAGCAGTTCGTGTCGATCCCGGTGATCCGCATCCGCCGCACCGCCGCGGGCGGCTTCGAGATCGACCGCAGCTTCGTGCCGCCGTGCACCAGCATCGACGCCTCGCCCACCGTGTTCCAGCAGCTGCGCCGGCTGCTCGACGTGCTGCAGGCCAAGGTCAATTCGCTGTACGGCATCCACCGCGAGCCGAGCAAGAACATCATCGAGTTCCGCTCGGGCGACATCGCCTCGTTCTGGCTGCTGCACACGGCCAACTCGGCGTTCGCCTCGCTCTCGCACCTGTTCCATCACCCGTCGCTGCATCCGGAGCGGTTGTTCCAGGAACTGCTGAGCCTGGCCGGCGCGCTGATGACCTTCGCCAAGACCTACTCGTTGAACGACCTGCCGGTGTACGACCACGAGAAACCGGGCCCGGCCTTCGCCGAGCTCGACCGCATCGTGCGCGACCTGCTCGACACCGTCATCTCCACGCGCTACTTCGCCATTGCGCTCACCGAGACGCGCAACGCCTTCTACCTGGGGCGGCTCGATTCCGGAAAGATCGACGAGAAGACCGTGTTCTACATGTCGGTCACCGCCAGCATGCCGGCCGCCGAGCTGGCCGAGGTGGTGCCGCAGCGTTTCAAGATCGGCGCGCCCGAAGACGTCGACAAGCTGGTGCTCTCGGCCATGCCGGGCGTGCGCATCGTCTACGCGCCGCAGGTGCCGCCGGCCATTCCGATCCGCGCGGGCGCCTGCTACTTCTCCATCGACAGCAAGAGCCAGCTGTACGACCGCATGCTGCAGGCGCAGAGCGTCACCATCTATGCGCCGGCCGGCATCCCCGACATGCAACTCGAACTGATCGCCGTGACCGGCTGATCACCCGCCCGATCGTATGAACACCACCACCCTCAACAAGGCCCCTTCCCTGCTGGGCGCCGACGCGCCGCCGGCCTCGTTCACGCCGGCCGGCGTGGCACCCGATGCCGACTCCAGCCTGCTCGACCTGCTGTACGACGGCTTCGTGATGCTGTTCCTTCTGAAGAAGAAGCAGCAGCCGGCCACCACCGAGCAGTTCCTCACGGGCATCCGCAACTACCTGGGCGAGTTCGAGCGCAACGCGCGCAAGCTCGACGCCACGGCCGAGCAAATCCACGCAGCCAAGTACGCGTTCTGCGCCACGGTCGACGAGTTCGTGCTCTCGGCGCCCGAGTTCGCCATCCGCTCCGAGTGGGAGCGCCGGCCGCTGCAGCTCACGCTGTTCGGCGACCAGCTGGCGGGCGAGAACTTCTTCAACATGCTCGAAGTCGAGCGAGCGCACGGCGCCGCGCGCATCCAGACGCTCGAGGTGTTCTACATGTGCCTGCTGCTGGGCTTCCAGGGCAAGTACGCCATCGACGGCACCGAGAAGCTGGCCTACCTCACGGCGCGCGTGGGCGACGAGATCGCCAATGCGCGCGGCAAGCGCACGCCCTTCGCGCCGCACTGGCCGCTGCCCGACCTGATTTCGCACTCGCTCAAGCGCGAGGCGCCGCAGTGGGTGGTGGCCGCGCTGTTCGCGCTCATCGGGCTGCTGGGCTTCATCGGCCTGTCGGCGCACCTGGGCAGCACCACGCAGGGCGCGCTCGCGAGCTACCAGGACATCGTGAAGCTCGGCCCGCGCCAGGCCAACCTGACGATCTCGCTGCCATGACCACGGCCGCGACGAACCGCCTCGACCTCGCGGCCCTGCTGGCCCCGATCTCGGAGGCCAAGCCCTGCGGCGAGGACATGCTGTTCTCGCGCGAGTTCGACGCCATCCAGGAAGCGCGCAAGCACGACGACCCCTCGCTCGAACAGGGCGAATGGGTCATCGAACTGAAGGAGGCCAACTGGCCCTTCGTGATTGCCGAGTGCGAGAAGCTGCTGCGCGCGTCCACCAAGGACCTGCGCCTGGGCGTGTGGCTCACCGATGCGCTGGCCAGCCAGCGCGGCTTCGAGGGGCTGGCCGACGGCTACCGCCTGCTCAGCGGCCTGTGCCGCCAGTACTGGGACGAACTGCATCCGCAGCCCGAGGGCGGCGACATCGAGATGCGCATCGGCACCGTCACCTGGCTGATCTCGCGCTCGGTCGAGCTGCTGCAGCGCGCGCCCATCGTGAGCGACGGCCACACCGGCCACAGCGCGCTGGTCTGGGAGACCGCACTGGCGCTCGACCAGGCCATCCGCCGCACGCCGGCGCAGGCCGACGAGCTGCAGCGCAACAAGGTGACGCTCGAGCAGTTCGACCGCCTGCGCCGCGCCACGCCCGCGAAGTTCTTGCAGAAGACGCACCGCGACGTGCAGGCCTGCGAGCAGGCGCTGGCCGAGTTCGAGGCCGTGTTCGACGAACGCACCGCCTCCAACGGCCCGAGCTTTCGCGCCGCGAAGGACGCGGCCGCGGCCATCCGCCAGGCCGTCGAGCGCTTTGCGCGCGAGGCCGGCGTGCCGATCGACAACGGCGCGGCGCCGCAAGCCACCGCCGCTGCACCGGCCGCCAGCGCACCGGCTGCCCCGACCCGCATCGAACCCGTCTTCGACGCCGCCATGCCCCATTCATCTCCCACCTACCACGCGGCGGCGCATGTGCCCGCCGCGCTGCCGCCCGGCATCCACAGCCGCGCGCAGGCCATCGCGCAGCTCAAGGAAGTGGCGGCGTATTTCGAGCAGACCGAGCCCTCGAGCCCGGCCGCCTACATGGCGAACAAGGCCGCGCGCTGGGCCGACATGCCGCTGCATGCGTGGCTGCGCAACGTGATCAAGAACGAGCAGGAGCTGGCCCAGCTGGTGGACCTGCTCGATCTGCCCAAGGGCGACGACGAGTCGCGCTGACTTTGCGCTGAAAGAAAAAGGCCCGCGTTGCGGGCCTCTTTCTTTAGCGTCCCACCCGGAACTCGATGCGCCGGTTGCGCGAGCGCCCCTCGTCGGTCGCGTTGCTCGCCACCGGCTGGTCCGGGCCCACGCCCGAGGTCGTGAGCGTCATCGGGTCGATGCCCTTGCCCACCAGGTAGCCCTTGACCGATTCGGCACGCGACTGGCTCAGCGCCAGGTTCGACGTGCGGTTGCCGGCGTTGTCGGTGTGGCCCACCACCGCCACCGACTTGTTCGTGAGCTTCTGCAGGATGGGCACCATCTCGTCGAGGATGGCGCGGCCCTTGCCCGTGAGCGTGGCGCTGCCCAGCTCGAACTCGATGGTGCGGTTGCCCAGCACCTGGTCGACCGCGATCTGCTCCGACACGGGCACGCGCAGGCTGTTCTTGATGGTGTAGGTCGGGTTGAGCGAATTCGCCATGTCGCTCACGATCTTCTGGCGCAGCGCCTCGTTGCCGACCTCGCCGCTCAGCGCCATCTGCGTGCCCTCGATCTGGAGCTGGCCGCGGTGGATGTCCTTGAGCGAGGGCGTGATCAGCCGCTGCACGTTGGCGCTCCAGTTGGCCGGCATGCTGACGGTGTTCACCACCTCGATCTTGTCGATCACGCCGCTGGGGCCGTAGACGCGGCGCAGCGCCTCGATGACGGCGATGCGCGTGGCTTCGTCGGGCACCTGCCCGCCGGCCACGACCGGCTCGCCCTTGCCGACGGCCGCGGGCGTGGTCTCGACGCGGGCGGCGGTGGCGCCCGCCGCGGGCGGTTGTTGCTGTGGTTGCTGGGCCTGCACGGCCGGCACGAGCGCGAGCCCGCAGGCCATGGACAGCACGAGAACGCGCAAAGAACAATTCATGACCGTGTCATTCCCCGATGAAGACTTCGCGAAAGGCGGTGAGCACGATGTCCAGCGGCAGCTGCGGCTGGTCGAGGTAGCTCACCAGCTTGAACATCGCGTAGTTGCTGTGGATGGTGTCCTCGACCCACTCCGGGTTGTCGATGTCGATGTTGTGCTCGGTGTAGACCTGCGGATGCAGCACGCTTTGCAGGCTGCGCGGCGACAGGCCGTTGAAGCCGACCACCAGCCGCGAGCGGCCGTCGATCTCGGTGACCAGCAGCACCAGCTCGAAGTCGGCCTTGGCCAGGAACTGCGACACCATCTCGAGCCAGAAGGTGGCGATCAGCGAGCGGTCGACCGGGTCGCGCGGCAGCGGCAGCGTGAGCCCCTTTTCGAGGTGCGACACGGCGCTGGCCATCACCGGCTGCAGCAGCAGGCCCAGCGCCAGGATGGCGCGGCGCAGCGACACCTTGTGGCCGTCGAAGTTGAGCATCTGCTCGATGCGCAGCAGGCTGGTGTCGCGCGTGAACGCGGCATAGGTGGCGCGCGAGGCCGACTTCTTGAAGCCGGTCTCGATGGCCGGGTCGATGGCCTCGAACTTCTTCAGTTCGTTGTCCAGGTCGGTGCCGGCCGCCAGCGACTGCACCTGCACCGCCATGCGGTCCCAGTAGGGGCCGATGAGCATCGGCGCGCCGCGCATGAAGTCGAGCGCCTCGTCCACGTCCACCGAGGTGGCCGCCAGGAACGGGTAGCGGCGCGACGACTCGTCGCGGCTGGGGCGCACGTGCCCCGCAATGGCGACGCGGCTGCGTGAGCCCAGGCACACGAAGTGCATCGGCGCGGCGTTGTCGTAGATCAGCTTCCAGCGCGGGTCTTCCGACAGCATCTCCATGGTCTGCGACAGCCAGTGGTCGAACACCTTGATGAGCTGCGGGTTGTACAGGCCCTTCACGAAGTCGCCGCGTCCGGGCAACTTGCCGAAGTAGCACAGCTGTTGTGGCGCGCTCATTTGCCTGCTCCCCCTGCCTGCACCGGCGCCTGGGCCGGTGCCTGAACCGCTGCGGGTGCTGCTGCGCGCGGCACACCGATCTCCGCGACCGTCGACGGCAGCACCGTGCCGCGCAGGCCCTTGCCCTGCGGCGAATCGCCGCCCGAACCGGCCGACTGCGTGTTCTGGATCACGCGCAGCTTGACGGTCACGCTCGCGTTGTCGCGCGCCCATGTGAGCTCGAAGCTGCCGTCGGGCAACTTGGTGCGCTGCGCCGTGCTCAGCAGGCGCTCCAGGCCGAAGTTGCCCGGCTCGTTGATCAGCTCGACCGTGCGCCCGTCGAAGGTCACGGCGGTGATCTTCGCGCCCGGCGTGCCCTGTGCGTTGGGCCAGACGAAGTTGGACCACTGCGGCGGCGTGTTGCGGTAGCGCAGCTGCTGGCCGTCGATCTCGACCATGTATTCCGTCAGGCCCGACACGGGCTGCGGCAGGATCTGGAACAGCGTCTGCGGCTGCGCGCTGCCGCCGGCACCGGCCGCGGCACCGCCCGACAGCGGCGCCACCCACTGCGCAAAACCGTTCACGAAGTCGGGGCTCAGCGTGAGGCCCTGGTCGCCCCAGGCGCGCGGCGACAAGAGGTCGCCGCGGCGGATCACCAGCGAGCCCAGCGTGGTCGTCACGAACTTGCCGATGGCGCCTTCAGGCCCGAAGAACTGCGCGATTTCCGCCGGCGAGGCCTCGATCTTCGCGCTCGCCGAGAACGGGTACTTGGTGGCCAGCGACTGCTGGAACGGCTGGTGCACCTGCGCGCTCCAGATCTTGTTGACCTCCACCGCCGTCGGCTGCACCGTCACTGCATAGGCCTGCAGGAGCGGGCGCACCAGCAGCGGGCGCAGCGCCTGGCGCTGCGCGGCGTCCATGCCGGTGAGCATCTGCTCGTCGACGTACTTGAGCGCATCGGCCAGCTCGGAGCCGTTGCCCTCCAGCGTCTGCTGCATGAGCTGGCGCGCGCCCGGTCCGGGGTCGCCCTGGTTCTTGATCTGGTTGAAGCGCCCGCGCAGCTTGGACAGCGTGCCCAGGTAGCCGCGCAGCAGCGAGGTGTTGTCGCGCTCGACCACCAGGCGCGCCACGCCCGCGAACTCGCGCCCGATCGGGCCCATCGGGATTTCCGTGGCGCCGCCGTTGAGGTCGACGTTCACGTTCACCTGCGACGGCGTGGCGCGGCTGAAGAGGCGCTTGAACCAGTTGAAGGCGCCGGTGCGCGCCTGCTGCAGGCCGGCGTTGACCAGGGAGGGGTTGTCCCACGAGGTCTGGTCGTACACCGTGTCGAAGACCTTGCGGATCGGCGAGTTCTGCGGATCGCCCAGCTGGTTCATCGCCACCACGGCCTGCTCGAAGCTGCCCATGTCCTTCACCGCGATGCCCTGCAGGAAGCGCTGCCACTCCTTGGCGTACTCCAGCTTGTACATGGTGGCCAGCGTCTTGCGGATCTGCTCCGGGCTGCCTTCGAGCGTCAGGTCGTCGTTGCCGGCGACGTTGAGCACCCAGTCCTTGCTGGAGGTTTCCTTGTTCGCGGCGTCGCGGATCGCGTCGTCCACGTACTGCTGCCAGGCCTCGCGCGTGAACGCGCCCGAGATGGCGACGCTGCCGGCGAGGGTGCCTTCGGCTTCGGCGCTGCTGGCCGTGGCCCCGAGGATGCGCGCCACGGTCATCGGCGCGAAGCGCGTGGAGGCGCGCGCCTTGATCTCGGCGTACACACGTTCGCGCGCCGGCATGCCGCGCACCACGCGGCGCAGGTTGTCGCGCGTCTGCTCGACCAGCGCCAGGTTGGTGTCGGCCAGCGCGGGCCAGTTGTCGTCGCCCACGCGGCGCAGGTAGAAGGTGATCATGCGCTCGGCATCGCGGATGACCGCTGCGCGCGGCATGTCGCCGCGGTTGCTCTCGAGCCAGCCGCGCCAGAAGCGCGAGATCTGGTCGGTGAGGTGCGCCGTTTCCACCTGCCGCTTGTCGGACAGCATGAGGTAGGTCTTGAGCGCGTTGTAGGCGTCCTGCACGTCGGCCGGCGAGGAGCCGGCATACAGGCCGCCACCCTCCGGCGCTGCGGCGGGTGCCGTGGTGGTCGTGGCACCGGCGACCGGCAGCGGCGCGGGCGCTGCGCCGCCCGTCAGTGCGGCCACGGCGTCCGCGCGCTTCAGGCGGTCGGGGTGCGCGTTCACCTCGCGCAGGAAGGCCTGCAGGTTGTCGGACACCGGCGCGAGCATCAGCTGCTTCACGCCGCCGTAGTACTCGGCCACCAGCTTGTCTTCGAGCTGGTTGCCCTGGTACAGGCCCAGCGACAGCGACAGCGGCCGGTCGTTGCGGAATTTCTCGAGCTGCTCGATGCGGTCCTGCAGGATGCCCAGCGCCTCGAAGCGCGTGCGCAGGCCGTTGTCGCTGGCCTGCAGCTTGACCACCTTGTCGAGGTCGGCCTGCACGTTCTCCACCAGCTGGCGGTTGCCGAGGTACGACCAGGTCCAGCCGCCCAGCAGCAGGCCCAGCACGGCGACGAAGGCGAAGAAGCTCACGTAGCGCACGCGCGCCTTCACGGGACTGGAGAACTGCCGCACCGTCTTCTTGTCGGCAAAGATCACCTTGGAGAACAGGTCGCGCAGGAAGAACCCGTTCTGCGAATAGATTTCCTTCGACTTGGTGGCCGCGTTGCTCAGCGTGAGCCCGAAGCGCTTGGCGATGCGCTCGGTCGACAGGCTGCGCATCGTGCCCTCTTGCAAGGCGCTGGTGAAGTAGAAGCCGCGGAACACCGGCTTGTGCTGGAACGGGTTGCTCTCGAACAGCGTGGCCAGGAAGGCGCGCAGCGCGGGCTTGATGGCCGCGAACTCGAGCGGGAAGATCAACAGCTCGGGCGACGGGTCGCTGCTGCGGTGGTTCGCGAAGTGCGAGACGCTGATTTCCTTCAGGCCCATGTAGAGCTCGTCGAAGCGCTTGTCGAACAGCGCCACGGCGTCCTGCTTCTCGTCGCCGTCGTAGGGCAGCGAGGCGCCCCACACACGGTCGCGCTCCATCTTGTCGCTGTCGCCGAAGAATTCTGCAAAGCCGGTGATCAGGTCGGCCTTGGTGAACATCACGTAGACCGGCGCGAACACCTCGAGTCGCTCGGTGAGTTCCTGCATGCGCTGGCGCAGGTTCTTCGCGAGTTGAATGGCGAAGTCGGGCCGGCTGCCGATCAGCTCGGGAATGCTGGCCGTGATGATGATCCCGTTGATGGGCGCCTTCGGCCGGTACTTCTTGAGCAGGTCGAGGAAGCCGAACCACTCCTTGCGGTCTTCCTGGTGGATGGAATAGCGCCCCGCCGTGTCGAGCACGATGCCTTCGGTGGTGAAGAACCAGTCGCAGTTGCGCGTGCCGCCGATGCCCTGGATCACCGCGTTGCCCTTGTCGGCGAACGGGAACTGCAGGCCCGAGTTCAGGATGGCGCTGCTCTTGCCCGCCGCCGGGTTGCCGATGACCATGTACCAGGGCAGCTCGTACAGTGCCTCGCTGCCCGACATCTGGCCGATCTTCGAGGTCTTGATGGTCTTGACCGCCTCGACCATGCGCCCGCGCAGCTCGTCGATCTCGGCCTTGCGCTCGGGGTCGCTGTCGCGCACGGCCGCGTCGGCCTGGTCCTCGAGCATGTCGCCGAGCTTGCGGTTGGCCGCGCGCGTGCGCATGCGCCGCACGAACCACACCAGCAGCCACAACAGCAGCAGCACCACGAAGATGCCGACGGCCCAGATCGCGCCGACTTCGAGCGTCTGCGCCCCGAGCAGCAGGAACGCGCCGAGCGCGATGGCGCCGATCACCGACAAGGTGCGCGGATCGGCCAGGAAACTGAAGAATCGCCGCATAGAAGTTTCTGGAATCGGTCCTGTTTAAGTAGCGGATGACGCGGGGCTCGCCGGGCCGGCCAGGAGGGCCGTTCGGGCGTGCGCGTCCTGCACGGAAATCGCGAGCACATGCCGTACCTCGCGCGCGGCCAGATGGCACGCGAGCACGACGGCGCTCATGTCGGCCGCGGCCCCGAGGTGACCCAGGGTGGCGCAGACAGAAAGGTTGTTTTCGAAGGGCACGTGCGGCAGCCGCTCCTGCACGAGCTTGGCCACTTCGGTGACGCGGCTGGTGCGGTGGTCGGCGTCGCTCACGACCCAGTCGACCTGGGCGGTCTCGAGAGCCGACGTAGCCATCAGATGTTGGGCAAAGCGATCGAGCAAGCTCGCATCGGGCGTGCGCGCGGTGTCGGCCGAGGCCTCGCGCTGGCCGCTTGCGCTGCGCGACAGGCGCACGGCGTCGGGCGGCGCCAGCAGCGCATCGCCGGCACGCACGAGCAGCAGGCCCGCGGCGGCTTCGCCGGGCACGCGGCCCTTGCGGCGCGTGGTGGTGTACAGCAGGCCGTCGGCCTCCCAGCGCGCGATGCTGGCTTCGGACACCGAGGAGTCGGCCGCCAGCGCGATCCACAGCGCAGGCCGCTGCTCGCGATGCAGCGACAGGCTGATGCGGTCGAGCAGCGCCATGGCCGACACGCCGTCTTCGCTCTTGAAGCAGTCGACGAGCCAGCGCTGCGACGCATCGCCCTCGCGCACGCGCTGCTGCACCCACTGCGTGGCGATCGCGCGTTCGCTCTCGCTCCATGCACCCGGCAACAGCAGCGAGAGGTTCAGCTGCGGCGCCGCCGCCGGCCCCGGGATGACGCCGCCGCTGGACACGAAGCGCCCGGGCGCGCGCACCGCGAGCGCATCGCCCGCGTTGGCGATGGCTTCGGCCGCGGACGCCAGCAGCTCCTGCAGCACGTCGGACATGAGGTGGATGGCACGCAGCCGGTCGTCGGGCAGCGCATCGATATCGAAAGCTTCGCCGGCCGGTTGCAGGCTTTCGCGCAGGTGCTCGCGCAACTCGTTCTCGTCGATGCCATCGACGCGGCCCGCGATGACGGGGAAGCCTTCGCCGTCACGCAGCTCCGGGACCAGCTCGGGCGTCTGCGCCTGGCCGATCGCGGTGGCCACCGTGTCGGCATCGCTGCCGCGCGGCGTGCGAAGGGCGAAGGCCAGCACGGCCATCTGCAGGCGCTCCTGCGAAGCCTCGGTTGCTACGGCGTTCGATGAGGCCGCGGCGCCTGCGGCCACTGTCGCCCCAGCTGCGGGCAACGCAGCAGCGGGGGCGGCTGTGAAGATGCGGCGCAGCACCACATAGAAGAGCATCAATGCCAGCGGCAGCACCACGAGGTAGAGCGCGATGTCGCTCGTGCTCGGCATGCGCGCCGTGTACTGCCAGTAGACGATCACGAGCACCCACACCGTGATGAACACGGCGCAGGCCAAAAGAACGGGCTTGATCAGTCGCGACAGCATCCGGAGTTTTCGAACGCCTGGGTCACGCGATGGCGATGGCAGCGGCCCACGCGGTCGCGTGACCGCATGCCATGCCTGCAGCCGAAGAAGGAGACACCGCCGTCATTCGGACGCGGAAGCGATCTGGCTGGACAGCAGCCGGCAACCGCAGGCCGCCCGGTCGCCGTGGCGCGCCACGCGGCGGCCATCGATCGACACGCAGTCGCTGCCCGTCACGATGGGGTTGATGCCATGGCCGGGCCGCGGGCACGACACCATGTCGCCGATGCGCGCCACGCGCCGTTCGTCGATGTGCGTGTTTTCGGATGCGGTGATCACGAAGCCACCGTGGTCGGTCTTGTCATGCAGAACGATCCACGGGCGGTCGTTGTCCGCCTCGGGTTGATCCTCACCCATTTGAACTCTCCCCCTTGATTGCCTCGTGGTGTGCCGGTGCGACAGATGTCGTCTCGGCATTCAGTTGCGTGACAATTTAAATCCCGGCTTGCGGTACTCCACGTGACCGTAATCCCTGAAGGACCATCGACCACCCCACACCAAGCCCACGGACTCGGCCGCTTCACCATAGAGGCGATAGCCTTCCATGGCCCATGGATCTTTTTCAGAGATCACCAGCTTGCCATTGCGATAGAACGCGTTGTCTGCCGCAAGTCCATACTGATGATAGCTTTGATTGGCCTTCGCCATGGTCACTGTATTGCCCAATGCAGCGAGTTTGGCTTGTCGTTCGGGGCTGCGATAACCCTCGAGCAATGCGAGGTCGTAGCCGTGCTTTTCTTTCATGATCTTGTAGACGAGCAGCAAACGATTACGAAAGTCCACATCGAGAACAGCCCAGTCCCGACTGCCTTCTTTCGTGAGCGGACGAATCTGCTCGACCTCTGCCGTCGCAAACACCTCGGGCGGCAACGGCTGCGGCGGCACCAGCTGCTCGCCCTTGAGCAAGGCCTCGATCTTCGGGTCGCTTGTGGCGGTCCAGTCATCGAAGAACAGAACCCGGCCACTTCCGAAAGTCACACTTAACAACACCGGCACGATAAGCAGCCCCATGCCCGACAGCAACAAGTAGCGATGCCTTACGGCAAAAGTACGCACTCCCGAGCCGCTGTCACGCATCAACTGAAAACTTGCTTCGGACACAAAACCAAGACGGCGTCCTATTCCAATAAAAAAGAATGCAATAGCAGTAGAAATGGAGACCGTCGCTCGCAACACACGGTCACGAAAAGAAGGGAACAAGAAGATGGCAAGTGCTGCCACCATCAAGGCAAAATAACAAAAGAGAGTGAAGAAGATCAACGGTGTTCAATGAGAGCCACTCAATTGTATGAGTCGCTTAAAAATTTGAACCCATCGCACGCAGCACCTTGTTGCATCCCAATTGCGATATCGCGTTGATCACGCCACATAAAGCCGAGGGGAGAAATCACATGCCCGCAGCCAGCCGGACCACCCATCCATGATGGGCGCGTCAGACGCCCACAAGGACCGCCCGAGCCTGCTCGGTTCGAGCGCACCCACCGCGGCCACGTCGACCGCCGCACCCGGAGGCGAATCCACGCGGGTGCTCGCACAGTTCGGTGGCCGCGAGAGCGGCGCGCGCTCCTTCTTCGCACGGCCCAGCGTGTGGGCTTCGCTCGCGGTGCTGATCGGTGTGGGGGGCGCCACGACCTACCACCTGCAATCGAAGCGCGCGGATGCGGCAGCGACGACCGTGGCGGCAATAGCGCCTGCGCCGGTTGCAGCGCCTGTCGCCAAGGAACCACCGAAGCCCGACGCGCCCGTTGCAGCCGCGGCACCGGAGCCCACGCCCGCGCGCATCATCGAAGGCGACAGCACGCCGCCGCCGACACCACAGCAGCAACAGCAACAACCACAGGCCTCCACGCCGTTCGCAGCCATCGGTGCGCAGCCCATGGCCGTGCCGCCGGCCGCGAAGCCTGCGCGCGTTTCGGCGGCAACATCCCCTGCGAAGAAGGCAGGCGCCGACAGCAAGGCCAGCGCCGTTGCTGCAAAGAAACCGGAGCGCATCGCGTCGGGCTCGAAGAAGCCCGTGCGCACGGCCGCGAACGGCAAGCCGGTCAAGACCGCTGCCAACACCAGCAAGGCAGCAAAGCCCGCCGCGCGCACCGACCTCGCGCAGACGGCGGCACGGCCGAAGGGGCCCGATCCTGACACCGACCTGCTGACCGCGCTGCTCAAGCGCAGCAAGACCTCCGACCCCGCACCGTCAGCGCAGGCCACTGCCGCGACGGCAGACTGCAAGCCGGGCGCACCTTGCAAGCCTTGAGCATCCGAACCTGAGCGAATTCCCGATGCCTTCCGCTGACCGCAGCGCCCTGTGGGCCGAGCTGAGCCAGACGGCGCGGCTGTACCGCCTCGAAGCGCCGAGTGCTTCGTCGTCCTCCAACAGCGCCGCGCGCGAGAGCATCGATGCCTTGCGCGTGGAAGGCTGGGTGCAGCGCGAGGCGGTGTCGCAGCTGTTCGAGCTGCGCATCGTGTGCCTGAGCCTGCGTGCGGACCTGGCGCTGTCATCGCTGATCGACCAGCCCCTGACGTTGGTCACCGTGCTGGCCGACAGCTCCGTAGGCCGACGCACCGGCCTGATCCGCGCCGTCGAATCGCTGGGCGCCGACGGCGGCCTGGCGCGCTACCGCCTCACGCTCGTGCCCTGGCTCTGGCTGGCCACCCAGCAAGGGCGCAGCCAAGTCTTCCAGCAGCGCAGCGTGGCAGACATCATCGAACGCGTGCTGGCCCCGTACGCCGACGCCGGTAGCTGGGCCTTCTCCTCCGAAGTGAACAGCTTCCTGGCCGACGCTCCCGTTCGCACCTACTGCACCCAGTACCGAGAGAGCGACTACGACTTCTTCTCGCGCCTGCTGGCCGAAGAAGGCCTGGCCTGGCGCATCGAGGAAGACGCCCAGGCCCCGACGGGCCACAAGCTCATCATCTTCTCGTCGAACGACACCCAGCCCGCCGATGCAGGCTCGCCCGTTCGCTTTCACCGCAAGAGCTCCCAGGAGCTCAGCGACGCCGTGCAAGCGCTGGTGCGCCGCATGCGCCAGTCGGTGGCCCAGGTGCACCTGAGCGCCTGGAACGTCGACGGCAAGCGCCAGCTCACAGGCAGCGCCCCGGCGCGCTTTCCGGTCGGCGGCAAGAACGCGCCGCGCCTGGAGTACGACGACGTGCTCGGCCTGAACGACCGCAGCCGCGGCTGGGACACCAACCGCACCGTCGAGCGCTACGCCGCATTGATGATGGAAGCGGCCGAATGCCGCGCCGACCTGATGCTGGGCCACAGCACCGTGCGCACCTTGCGCGCGGGCACGCGCCTCGAGATCGACGACGCGCCTGCATTGGGTTTGCAGGCCAGGCCCGCACTGCTGCTGGACACCGTCGAACACGTGGGCATCAACAACCTGCCCAAGGACACGGCCGCGTCGATTGCGGCGCAGCTGGGCGCGCTGACGGAGCACCTCGTGTTCGACCAGCCCTGCGCCCCCGTGACGGCCGAAGCCGACGTGTTCGGGCTGGTGTCTGCAGCAACGGGCACGAACAACGACAACACCATCTACCCGCAGCCCCAGAGCCTGGTCACCGCGCAAGCCCAGGGCTACGCCAACAGCTTCTCCGGCGTGCACGCCCCACGCCCCTGGCGCCCGGCACTGGCCGCGGCCGACGGTGCCCGCCTGCACGCCAGGCCCACGGCCAGCGGCGTGCACAGCGCCATCGTGGTCGGCCCTTCGGGCGAGACCACGCCCAACGGCGCCGATGAGCTGTACTGCAACGACCGAGGCGACGTGCGCGTGCGCTTCCACTGGCAGAACGGATCGAGCGACAACGGCAACAGCAGCAGCAATGGCGACAGCGCCCAGGACAACCGCAGCACCCGCTGGATCCGCGTGGCCCAGCGCCAGGCCGGCCCCGGCATGGGCTGGCAGTGGCTGCCGCGCATCGGGCAGGAAGTGCTGGTCAAGTTCGTCGACCTCGATGTGGACCAACCCGTCATCGTCGGTGCGCTGTACAACGGCCGCGGCGACGGCGGCATCGCCCCCACACCCGGCGGTGCATCGCGTGCCGGTGAGAACAGCGAACAGGACAACAACGACAGCAACGACGTCTTCGCCCAAGCCGGCAACGCCTCGCCCAGCGCCCAGGCCAATCTGGCGGCCGGCCATGCCCCGCCCTGGCACGGCGCCAGCGCCGACGACAAGGGCCACCGCAACGCGGCCGCCCTGAGCGGCTTCAAGACCAAGGAGTTCGGCGGCGAGGGCTTCAGCCAGCTGGTGTTCGACGATTCGAACCAGCAGCTGCGCGTGCAGCTGCACGCAAGCACCGCCCACAGCCAGTTGAACCTGGGCCACCTGATCCACCAGGCCGACAACTTCCGAGGCAGCTTCCGAGGCCAGGGCCTGGAGCTGCGCACCGACGGCTATGCCGCCCTGCGCGGCGGCAAGGGTGTGCTGCTGAGCACCTACCACGGCGCAGGCGGCCAGAAGCTCGAACCTGTGGGCGACTTCGCCGCCGGCATGGCGCTGCTCAAGCAGGTGCAGCAACTGGGCCAGGCGCTGAGCGATGCGGCCAAGACCCACGAGACCGTGCAGATGGCAGGGCACATCGGGGCCGGCAAGGCCAACGCATCGCAGCTCGACAAGGAACGCGCCCCGTACGCCGCGATGGAGCGCACCGCCAGCGGCATGGTGACGGCCGATGCGCTCGACACTGCCTACGCCGATGCAGCAGACAAGGCCATCGCCACCGGCGAAGGCAAGGTGCCGCACACCAGCGATGCCGTGATCGCGCTGGCCGCACGCGGCGGCCTGGCGATGGTGGCGGGTCAGCAGCTGCAGGTCGTCAGCGGCGAGACCGCCACGCTGGCCAGCGGCGGCGACATCAACCTGGCGCTGGCCGACGTGCTGCGCGTGCACAGCGGCCAGGCCATCGGGGTGCTGGCCGGGGCGCAGAAGGCCGATGCAGACACAGGCCTGTCGATCATCGCGGGCAACGACGACCTGGACTTCCAGGCGCAGCACGACGAGTTGCGCGTGCAGGCCAAGGAGGCCCTGAAGATCGCCAGCACCGACCAGACGGTGGAGTTCGCGGCCAAGAAGAAGATCCGCATCGCGACCGCGCAGGGCGCGTCGATCACGCTGCAGGATGGGGATATCACCTTCGAGTGCCCGGGGAAGATCACTTATCACTCGGTGCAGCGGAAGTTGGCCGGGCCGACAAGCTCGCCGTATGGGCTGCCGCTGTTCCCGCAGAGCATCTGCATCGAGTGCATGCTGAAGGCGGCACAAAGCGGAGCCCCCTTCTCCGCCTTGCAGTGAGCGTGGCGTTGGAATTCGCGACCGATCCGATCGACCCCCTCCACCTTGCCCAAGCCGTGCAAGCGATGGCCGACGCCCAACCGTCATCCGCCGGCCTCTGGTTGCTGGTCGATGCAGCCTTGCTCGACCCGGCGCGCCTCGCATCGGTGCTGCGCCGCAACGGGTGGTCGCACGTCAATGCGCTGGCCAACACACCGTTGGAGGCCTATGGCGCAAGGGGACCGCAGCTGCTGGAACTGCCACTGGACGACGAGGTGCGCGCCGAGGGCTTGCGGCGCCTCGCCACGATCGACCCGGCAGCACCCGCATTCAGCTGGATCGCATCCAGCCACGCCGCTGCGGATTTGCAGGCCTGCTTCGGCTACCTGGCCCAGGCGCGGCACGACGGCCTGAAGCTGCATTGCCGCATGGGCGATGTGCGCGTGCTTCCGACGCTGCTTTCCACGCTGGCCGAGCCACAGGCACGGCGCGTGGCGCAAGCCATCTCGCAATGGCAATGGTTCGATCGCAGTGGTGCCGTGGTCGACAACTGGCTTGCTGCTGATGGGAAGGACGATGTGGCCGATGCCCGCGACCATCTCGAACTCGATGCATCGCAATTCGCAACGCTGCTGGATGCCTCGGAAGCCGACGGCATCTTTGCGCAGTTGCTCGAGACGGTGTCGCAGCTGGTGCCGCAGACCGGCCGGGCGGCGTTTCATCAGCGGCTCCAGCGCGCCCTCGCGGTTGCCACGCGCCTGCACGTGGCAGGCAACCCCGACCGGCTGCAGTTCGTGGTGCTCTCGCTGACCTGCGGCGATGACTTTTATCAGCATCCCGATCTGTCGGACACATGGAAGGCCGTCGCACAAGGGACCAGCCTGTCGGGCCTGATGAAGGGCTGGAGCGACGCGCTGTGGAAGGCGTTGGAGGGCAAGGCTTCATGAAGCGTTTTGCTCTCCTGGTTCTTTGCGTGCTGGTGCTGGTAGCTTGCAGCAGCAAGAAGCCGGCGGCTGAAAGCTACAGCGCCAGTCTCAGCGCCTACAACCACACAGAGGACTACATCCATCAGTTCTATGTGGACGGAGCGGGTGGCGGCAACTCGAGTCCGTACGGAGGCGGCGGCAGTTTCGTGTGCTGCATCTCTGCTCCAGCTCAATGGCGTCCCGGGCTCAGCGCGACGGTGAAATGGACGACATCGAGCGGAATTCCTGGCGACAAGCGCCCCGAAGCCATCACGCCCCGCTGGCACGAGAGGGTCGTTCCGATCGATCGATACGACGTGCCGGGTGGTCTGATGAACGTGCACTTCTTGCCGAACAACGAAGTGCGGCTGGTCCTCTCCAACATGAGGGCCGGCGCCAAGGACTACCCTGGCCCCGCCTCTCCGGTGAAACCGCCGGATTGGAAATGGTGAGCATGAGGCAAACAATCCATGCGCGCATTGAAAGGCCACACGCCATGAAACGTACCGCGCTCCTGACGCTTTGCGCACTGGCAGTACTGCCGCTGGCAGCTTGCAGCAGCAAGAAGCCGGCAGCTGAAAGCTACAGCGCCAACCTCAGTGCCTATAACCACACAGAGGACTACATCCACGAGTTCTATGTGGATGGGGCAGGTGGCGGCAATTCGCGCCCCTACGGCGGTGGCGGCAGCTTTGTATGCTGCATCTCCTATCCGGCTCAATGGCGTCCCGGACTCAGCGCAACGGTGGAGTGGACAACCTCGAGCGGGATTCCAGGCGATACGCGTCCCGACGCAATCAAGCCGCACTGGCACAAGAAGATCGTCCCGATCGACAAATACGACATCCCAGGCAGCACGCTCAACGTGCACTTCCTGGCTGAAGGCGATGTTCGATTGGTCATCTCCAGCAAAGGCTCCGGCGCGAAAGGCTACCCCGGCCCCGACTACCCGGTGAAGCCGCCGAGCTGGAAGTGGTGACTCAAGGCGAGCAAGAATTTTCGGAAACCCGAGACACAACACGTGAACGCATTGAAAGGCCACACGTCATGAAACGCACGACCACCCTGACACTTTGCGCATTGGCACTGCTGGTGCTCCCGCTGGCTGCTTGCAGCAGCAAGGAGCGCACGTCAGAAAGCTACAGCGCCAACCTCAGCCCGTACAACCACACGGGCGACCACATCGAACCGTACGTCGATGGCATCTTCGCCGGGCACTCAAGCGCCTACGGTGGCGGCGGAAGCTTCGTCTGCTGCATCTCCTACCCCGCCAAATGGCGTCCGGGCCTCAGCGCGAAAGTGAGGTGGGCTACATCCAGCGGGATTCCCGGTGACAGGCGGCCGGAGGCGTATGTCCAGCAGTGGCACGAGAAAGTCGTCCCGATCGAAAAATATGACGTCCCGGGCAGCACGCTCAACATCCACTTCCTTTCCGGAGGTGAAGTTCGGCTGATCATTTCCAGCAAGGGGGCAGGGGCCAAGGACTACCCCGGCCCTGCGTACCCCGTGAAACCACCCAATTGGAAATGGTGAGCCAGGTCAGCCAAGAAACATCCCAAAGAACCCGGGGAGCGACACATGGACGAATTTCGCGAAGGCTGGTACGAGGTCAGCTTTGACGCCAACACCTACGACAAGCGCTGCTTCTACTTCAAGACCATCGAACTCTGTACAGCCGAGTGCATCCTCAAGGAAACAGGGCTGCAGATACTGGTGTGGTCGGACGGGGCAGGCAGGGCCGAAACATGGTCCTCGACCTATCGACCGCTACCCACAGCGCCCACAGGCGACTGGTGGGACAACGACCCGGGCGGCGCGAACTACCAGCCCGCACTGCCTGGCGACCACTCGCGCGCCGACCGGACACTGACCGCACGCGAACTGTGCCAACGCGCCGCCAGCGCCGACCCGAGCAAGGCCGATGCCCTGAGTTGCGCCAAAGAGATCCATGTGGGCCTGTTCTTCGACGGCACCAACAACAACCTGATTCGCGACACACGCGACCAAAGCCACACGAACGTGGTCAGTCTCTTCAACGCGCACAAGGACGACAAGGTCGAGAATTTTCGCTACTACATACCCGGCGTCGGCACGCACTTCCCCGAGATCGGCGAGGACAAGGAACTGGACAACGGCAAGCGTTTCGGCACCGGTGGTGAGGCACGCATCCATTGGGCCTTGATTCAGGTCTACAACGCATTGCATCGGGCGTATCACACGTCCGACCTCATCCAGCCGGACGAGATGAAGGAGCTCTGCACCGACCGGCTGAAGACCTGGTGGCGCTTGAGCGACAACAAGATGATCAGCATCTTCAGGGGCATTCAAGAGCGCCTGCTGAAAGCCATCAAGGACCAGCGGCCGCGGGTGACCAAGATGCATCTGTCGGTCTTCGGCTTTTCGCGTGGTGCAGCCGAAGCGCGCGCCTTTTGCCAGTGGATCCAGCTGGTCGCCGAGAACATGACGATCGGCGAAGCGGCGCTGGAACTTCACTTCCTGGGCATCTTCGACACCGTGGCGTCTGTCGGGCTGGCCGATTCGTCGCCCGTTGGCGAAGGCTTTCAGGACTGGGCTGACGGCACCATGGACATCCACGGTGTCAACCAGACCGTCCACTATGTGGCGGCGCATGAAATACGCCAGTCGTTTCCGCTGTCTACGGCGCGCATCAGGGCCACGAGCTACCCGCCGAACACCAAGGAGTTCGTCTATCCGGGGGCCCACTCTGACCTGGGCGGAGGCTACCCGTCGAAGTCCCAGGGAAAAGGCGTAGGCGGACGTACCTCATTGCTCTCGCAGATTCCCTTGATGGACATGTATTTCGAGGCAGTTTCGGCAGGCGTACGAGTCCGCCCATTGAACGAAATGGACGCGGTGATCGAGCGAGACTTCAAGGTCGACCCTGGGCTCGATAAAGCCTTCAGCGACTACGCAGCCTGGACCACGACGGAGGAAAAGCAGAACGTCGCCAACGGGGGCGAGCCCGTGCAAAACCGCATGCGTTATCACATGGAACTGTATTGGCGCTGGCGTGCGTCCAAGAGCGACGATGCCACCTTCAAGGCCATGGCGAGCTACAAGGCATCCAAAGAGCAAGACCAGCAAGATCTCTGGGAATCGGAACTCGACTGGCGTGAAGACATCAAGGCCGCCCAGGCGGCCAACCAGCCCCGACGGGTGTTCGTTCCCAGAGCGGGCGTCTACGTTGACCAGCCGCCCCGCGCCAACGAGGTGGAAAAGCGCCTGCTGCGCGCCGTGGCCGCTGCCAAGGATGTTCCGCAAACCGCCAACGACTTCTTCGACAAGTATGTCCACGACTCGCACGGTGGGTTCTGGATGCTCGGCCCCATCACGAAGGAGAACCGCGAGGACTTCGTGGCCGCCATCAAGCAGAAAAAAGCCACGCACGACCGGTTGCTGAAGGCGGCAGAAGAGGAGACCCTCCCCTCTCGGGCGACGAACCTGCGCAACTATGCCCGCGGCTATGAACTCAACAACTTCGAACGCCGCGTGATCGCACAGGATGCAAAAGAACCGGGAACACTGCCTCTGATGACGGATGCAGATGCGGAAGATCTGCGAGACAACGCAGGCACGATGGCGACGCTCGCATTGAAGCTCCTGGGCACCGCCAGCCGCCGCGAACCCCGCGGCCACGGGCGTTACCGGCGCGTGTTCGACAAGAGTTGAAGAAGCCGGCTGGCTGCAGGTTCCCTCATCACCTCGCAGAACCTGCAACAGCCAACTGCGTGTCCATCGCCGCCCGGTAACGCCGGATCCAGATGAATCCGATCGCGCTCATCCTAATCCTCGGCACCCTGTCATCGGTGGTGTGCACGCTCTTCCTGATCGGCCATCGCGCACGCCCCCGTCCGTCGTGGGCACCTCGCTTGAAGAAGGCCTGGCTGTTCGTGCTCGTACTGGCTGGCACGGCGTTGCTCTACCTCGGTGCGCGCCATCTGCTCATCGACGCGAAGGACACCGCGGCGCGTCTCGAAACCTGCATGGCAGCCGTGACGCTAGCGCCCTGCATTCTTCCGGGATTGGTCGCCTTGCTGCTCAAGCCTTGATGCAGCTTGCGCACAAGCCCGCCGCACTGGCGGCTGCAGGCCTGTTTTTTTGAGGCACATAGGACTTTGGTCCAATGCCGGCGCGAAGCGCCTTTCCTAGGATTGCGCGGTCCTTCCCGTCACACGACACGAAAGCCGCCCTTCCATGCCGATAGCCTCTGCGTCAACGATCGCCCGTCATGCAGCCGCCGCCCTGCTGCTCGCCTTCCTTGCGGCCTGTGGCGGTGGTGGAGGCAGCGGCGCAGGCAGCCCCGCTTTCATGCCGTTGCCACCGGCCGCCGAACCGGTCACACCGATCGTCCCCACCCACCGCATCGGCGGCACGGTCCGCGGACTCCTGGGGTCCGGGCTGGTGCTGCGGGGCGCGGATGGCGAAACGCTCGCCATC
>NZ_JBWKYF010000013.1:0-35944 GCF_059423605.1 Variovorax sp. GW460-12-1-14-LB1 | reverse complement strand
CCCCCCCCCCCCCCCCCCCCCCCCCCCCGACGGCACCTTCGCCTTCCCCACGCCCTTGCGTGAAGGATCGTCCTATGCGGTGAGCGTGCAGACCCAGCCCCAGGCCCCGAGCCAGACCTGCACTGTCAATCACGCGGGCGGCCAGGTCGGTCGTGCGGATGTTGTCGACCTGGCTGTGGTGTGCGCCACCGAGAGCTTCGCGGTTGGCGGAACGGTGAGCGGCCTTGCGGGCACAGGGCTCGTGCTGCAGAACAATGCCGGCGACGACCTTGCCGTGTCAGCGGATGGGCGCTTCGTCTTCCCGACACCGGTCGCCAGCGGCGCGGCCTATGCGGTGACCGTGAAGACGCAACCCACCGGCCCCGCGCAGACCTGCAGTGTCGGCCTGGGCACTGGCGCGATCGGCGACGTGGCGGTGAACCACGTCGCAGTGGTCTGCGCGATCGACAGCTTCACCGTCGGGGGCACGATCTCCGGCCTGGTCGGCGCTGGGCTGATCCTCCAGAACAACGGGCAGGACGACCTGGCCGTTGCAGCCGGGGCCGGCACCTTCCGGTTCACGCAAGCCGTGGCCAGCGGCGCCGCCTACGCCGTGACGGTCCTGGCCTTGCCTGGCGGACCCGCACAGACCTGCAGCGTGAGCAACGCGTCCGGCACCGTGGGCGCGTCCCCGGTGACCCACGTGACGATCCTCTGCACGGTCGACAGCCACCGCGTCGGCGGCCGCATCACGGGACTGAACGGCCGCGGCCTGGTGCTGCAGAACAACGCGGGTGACGACCTGTCGATCGACTTCGGTGCCAACGGCGACTTCGCCTTCGCGGCGCCGGTGGCCAGCGGTGCCGGCTACGCGGTCAGCGTGAAGGCGCAACCGCAGTTCGTCCACCAGACCTGCACGGTCACCGACGGAACCGGGCAGGTCGTGTCAGGCCCGGTGCGCACGGTCAACGTGCACTGTGTCCTGGCGGCGCCGTCGGCGCAGCCGGCACGTTTCGCCTACGTGTCCGGTCAAGGCGACAACAGCCTGACGGCCTTCCACATCGACGCAACCACCGGGGCGTTGGCTCCCTTGCCCGAGCCGCCGACGGTCACGGGTCGCACACCGATGGGCGTGTCGCTGCACCCGAACGACCGGTTCGTCTATGTCGCAAACAACTCAGACGCCACAGTGTCCGCCTATGTCGTCCAGCCCAACGGCATGCTGGTGCCAGCGAGAACGCCAACGGTGGCAACAGGGGCCGGCCCCATCTTTCTGGGCATCGATCCCAGGGGGCGCTTCGCTTATGCAGTGAACGGCAGCAGCGACACGGTGTCCGCCTACCGCATCGATGCGACGACAGGCGAACTCACGTCGGTGGGTACAACGGCGACGGACAAGACCCCTTTCGACTTGATCGTGGACCCCACGGGCCGTTTTGTCTATGTCGCGCACTCGAGCGGCAGCGTTTCCACGCACCTCATCGACCCCACGACGGGTACGCTCTCGACCCGTATCACCACGCAAGTGGGAGGCCGGCCCAATGCCGTGACGATGCATCCCACGGGCCGCTTCGTCTACGTGGCGAACACGAGCAGCAACGATGTGTCGATCTACGCAGCCGATGCCCTCACGGGGGCGCTCACACCGGTATCGACGACACCGGCCGGCCAAGGCCCGACGTACATCGCGGTGGACCCCACCGGCCGGTTCGCTTATGTGGCGAACACCGGCGGCGACGTGTCGGCCTACGCGGTCGATGCCGACACGGGTCAGCTCACTGAAGTGACGCCGAGGGCGACAGCGGGCCAGCTCCCTTCCTCCCTGGCGATCGACCCGACGGGCCGGTTCGTCTATGTCACGAATCTCGTCAGCAACACCGTCTCGACCTACACCCTGAACACCACGACCGGCGCCCTCACGCCGAATGCGAGCGCCCCGACGGTCGCGACCGGGCGCTCCCCGCAAGGCATCGTGCTGTCGCGCCGGTAGGCGGCACGCTCACTCACCCGATGGTCGCGATCGCCGTCCCGGCGCCCACGTAACCCCCCGCCGCCGCCGCGAACACGATGCGCCCCGCGCGGTGCGCGACCACCTGCATCTCCATCTTCATCGCCTCCATCACCGCGATCACCGCGCCTTCGGCGACCTCGTCGCCATCCGCGACTTTCCAGCCTTGCAGCGTGCCCGACACCGGCGCAGCCACAGCAGCGACATCCGCTGCAGGCGCGTTCGCCACAACGCCAGGCGCAGCAGCAGCACCACCACCCGCCGACGCCAACCCACGCAGCAACTCCGCCGGCAGCCCCAGCGACATGCGCCGCCCGTCGATCTCGATGGCCGTGCGATGCAGCGAGGCATCCGGCAACGGATCAGGCCGCATGCCTGCCTTCTCGTCGTTCGCAAAGTCCGTCTCGATCCAGCGTGTGTGGACCTTGAAGGCGTCTTCCGACACGAAGTCGGGGTGCGCCATCACCGCGCGGTGAAACGGCAGCACCGTGGCCAGGCCTTCGATGCGGAATTCCTTGAGCGCGCGGCGTGCGCGTGCGATGGCCTGGGCGCGCGTGGCGCCGGTGACGATGAGCTTGGCCATCAGCGAGTCGAAGGTGCCGGGCACCTGCGAACCGGCGTCCACGCCGGTGTCGACGCGCACGCCCGGGCCCGAGGGGGCGTCGAACACGTGGACGGGGCCGGGCGTCGGCAGGAAGCCGCGGCCCACGTCTTCGGCGTTGATGCGGAATTCGAAGGAGTGGCCGCGCGGCGCGGGCGTCTCTTTGATTGACAGCGGCAGGCCTTCGGCGATGCGCAGCTGCTCGATGACGAGGTCGATGCCGGTGGTCTCCTCGGTCACGGGGTGCTCAACCTGCAGGCGCGTGTTGACCTCGAGGAAGGAGATGGCGCCGCTCGCGCTCAGCATGAACTCGACGGTGCCGGCGCCGGTGTAGCCCGCGGCCGCGCAGATGTCGCGCGCCGACTGGTGGATGCGCTCGCGCTGCGCGTCGCTCAGGAAGGGCGCGGGCGCTTCTTCGACCAGCTTCTGGTTGCGCCGCTGCAGCGAGCAGTCGCGCGTGCCGAGCACGACGACGTTGCCGTGGGTGTCGGCGATGACCTGGGCCTCGACGTGCCGCGGGCGGTCGAGGAACTGTTCGACGTAGCACTCGCCGCGGCCGAAGGCGGTGATGGCTTCGCGCACGGCCGATTCGTAGAGGCCTTCGACCTCGTCGAGCCGCCACGCGACCTTGATGCCGCGCCCGCCGCCGCCGAAGGCCGCCTTGATCGCGATCGGCAGGCCGTGCTGTTCGGCAAAGGCGAGCACCTCGCCCGCGTTGCTGACCGGGTCGGCCGTGCCCGCGACGAGCGGCGCGCCGACCTTCAGGGCGAGCTTGCGGGCCTGCACCTTGTCGCCCAGCGTGGCGATGGCCGCGGGCGAAGGGCCGATCCACGTCAGGCCGGCGTCGATCACGGCCTGCGCGAAGGCTGCGCTTTCGGAAAGGAAGCCGTAGCCGGGGTGCACGGCGTCGGCACCGCTGCGCTTCGCGATGGCCAGCAGCTTGGGAATGTTGAGGTAGGTGTCGGCCGAGCGGTGGCCGTCCAGGCCGTAGGCCTCGTCGGCCCGGCGCACGTGCAGCGCATTGAGGTCGGGATCGGCGTAGACGGCGACCGACTGCACGCCGTGGTCGGCGCAGGCGCGCGCGATGCGCACGGCGATTTCGCCACGGTTGGCGATCAGGACTTTTTTCATCGCGGGACTCTCGATCTCAAATCAAAGTTCGATGGGGCCGTGGCCGGCCATCGGTTGGAAGCGGACGCGGGCGTTCACGGGGATCTGCCCCGCACGGTCCAGGTGGTGGGTGGCGACCGACGCGATCACGGGGTAGCCGCCGGTGAGCGGGTGGTCGGCCAGGAACAGCACGGGCTGGCCGCTGGGCGGCACCTGGATCGAACCGCGCGCCGTGCCCTCGCTGGGCAGCTCGGCGGTGTTGGCACGCACCAGCGGCGTTTCGCCGTTCAGGCGGATGCCGACGCGGTTCGATTGCGGCGTCACCACCCACGGCTGGCTGCACAGGTGCTCGACGGCGTCGGCGGTGAACCAGTCGGTGCGCGGGCCGAGCACGATGTCGAGCACGACTTCTTCCTGCACGGTGGGCAGGTCGATCGGCGGCCCTTCGGTGGCGCCGACGACGACGCCGGTGGCAACGGCGCGCACCGGCAGCACATCGCCTGTCGCCACGGCGGGCGGGCCAATGCGGGCCAGCGTGTCGGTCGCGCAGCTGCCGAGCACGGGCACCACGGCAAAGCCGCCGCGCACGGCCAGGTAGCTGCGGATGCCGGCGGTGGGCTCGCCGACAGTGACGGTGTCGCCGTCGGCCAGCGCGACGGGCTGGTAACGCGGCAGCGGCCATTGCGCGCCGTCGGCGCGGGTCAGCGTGAGCGGGCCGTCGGCGCCGGTGACGGCCATCACTGCGTTGCCGCGGCAGACGAACTGGAAGCCGCCGTAGGCCAACTCGAGGCAGGCCACGTCCGACGCATTGCCGACCAATCGATTGGCCGCCTGCAGCGAGCGCTGGTCCATCGCGCCGGAGGCGGACACGCCCTGCCGCGCTTGGCCGTGGCGACCGCCGTCCTGCCACAGCGCCTGCAAGCCAGCGGCGCGAACTTCAAAGGCGCTGCCGCCTTCAACGGCCGCAGGCGCGGGCGCCGCAACCACGGGCTCCGCCACAGGCAACGCCACCTTCAACGACGTGGCATCGACAAAGCGCACCGCATCGCCGGGCTGCAGCAGCGCCGGCGTTTCGCGCGACAGGTCCCACATGGGCGTGTCGGTCACGCCGATGATCTGCCAGCCGCCGGGGCTGGCCTGCGGGTACACGCCGCTGAAGCTGCCCGCGAGCCCGACGGCGCCGGCCGGGATGCGGGTGCGCGGCACCGCGCGGCGCGGCACGTTCAGGCTGGGGTGGCCGCCGCTCAGGTAGGCGAAGCCGGGCGCGAAGCCGGTGAAGGCGACGGTGTAGTCGCTGCCGGTGTGGCGGCGCACCAGCTCGTCGGGCGTGATGCCGAGCAGGCCGGCCACTTCGGCGATGTCTTCGCCGTCGTAGCGCACGGGAATCTCGATGCGCTTGTCGATGCGCGTCTCGCGGGCGTCGAGCTTTCGCTGGCGCACGGCGTGTGCCAGCGCGGCGGCCGACAGCACGGCGGGGCGGAAGGTGATGAGGATGGTGCGCGCGGCGGGCACCAGCTCGTCGATGCCGGCAAGGGGCTCCGCGCGCAGCGAGGCCAGCAGCGCGAGCGTCTGCGCCAGGTCGTCGAGCTCGACCAGCACGGCATTCAGGTTGACGCGAAGAAAGCGCATCGAGGTCGTCATGCGGTGGTGGCCTCGGCGAAGGGGCGGATCGTCACGCCGGCCTGCACGAGCCGCTCGCGCACGCGGCGCGCCATCTCGACCGCGCCGGGGCTGTCGCCGTGCACGCAGATCGAATCGGCGCGGATGCGCACCACGCTGCCGTCGATGGCGGTGACGGTGCCTTCGTGGGCCAGCCGCAGCATGCGCTCGGCCACGTCGCTCGCGTCGTGCAGCACGGCGCCGGGTTCGCGGCGCGACACCAGCGTGCCTTGCGGCGTGTAGGCGCGGTCGGCAAAAGCCTCGGCCACCACGCGCAGGCCCTGGGCCTCGGCCCAGCCCACGAGCGGCGAGCCTGCGAGCGCGACGAGCACGAGGTTCGAATCGATTTCGCGGATGGCCGCGATCACGTCGCGCGCCTGGCGCTCGTCGTGCGCGATGGTGTTGTACAGCGCACCGTGCGGCTTCACGTAGCGCACCTCGGTGCCGGCCGCGGCGGCCAGGCCCTTCAAGGCGCCGATCTGGTAGATGACGTCGGCGCGCAGGTCGGCGCTGTCGACGTCCATGTTGCGGCGGCCGAAGCCGACGAGGTCGCGGTAGGCCACGTGAGCGCCCACGGCCACGCCGCGTTCCTTCGCCTGGCGCAGCGTGCGCAGGATGCCCGCGGGGTCGCCGGCGTGGAAGCCGCAGGCCACGTTGGCGCTGCTGACGATGTCGAGCATGGCGGCGTCGTCGCCCATGCGCCAGACGCCGAGGCTTTCGCCGAGGTCACTGTTCAAGTCGATGTTCATCGGGGGTCTCCGGCGTGCACGGCACGCCTCAGGAATCAATGCAGCCGGCCGGCGGTCTCGCGCACGTCGTGACGCACGGTGAGCGCGGTGCGGATCGCCACGCGGAAGGCCTCCACCTGCGCGGCCAGCGCCATGCTCGCCACGCCGGGTTTCGAGGCAGCCTGCTCGGACAGGTAGGGCACGTGGACGAAGCCGCCGCGCGTGTGCGCCAGCGCCGGGCGCGTCGCGAGCCGGTGCATCAGCGCGTAGAAGATGTGGTTGCACACGAAGGTGCCGGCGCTGTTCGACACGGCCGCAGGCAGGCCCGCCGCGCGCATGTCGCGCACCATGGCCTTGATCGGCAGCGTCGAGAAGTAGGCCGCCGGGCCGTCCCTGACCACGGGCAGGTCGATGGGCTGCTGGCCGGCGTTGTCGGGAATGCGCGCGTCGTCGATGTTCAGCGCGGCGCGCTCCATCGAGATCTCGGTGCGCCCGCCCGCCGCGCCGATGCACAGCACCAGCTGCAGTGGCGGGCCGGCCAGCGCGGCGTCGAGCGTGTCGATGGCGCGGCCGAACACGCAGGGCAGCTGCACCGCCTGCACCACGGCGCCTTCGCAGGTCCAGCCGTCGAGGGCGCGGGCGATCTCCCACGCGGGGTTGACCGGGTCGTTCTCGAAGGGCTCGAAGCCCGCGAGCAGCACGCGGCGTGCCTTGGCATCGGTGGCTGTGGTCATGCGCGGTGCCTCAGCGGAACATCAGGAAGTACAGCAGGAAGATGTTGACCACCAGCAGCGCGGCCGCGGTGGGTATCTGCACCTTGATCACCGCGTTCTTGTCGGGCAGCTCCAGCAGCGCCGCGGGCACGATGTTGAAGTTGGCCGCCATCGGCGTCATGAGCGTGCCGCAGTAGCCCGAGAACATGCCGATGGCCGCCATCACGGCCGGGTCGCCGTGGTACACGCCCACCAGCACCGGCACGCCGACGCCGCCCGTCATCACCGGGAAGGCTGCGAAGCCGTTGCCCATGATGATGGTGAACAGCGCCATGCCCAGCACATAAACGGCCACGGCGACGAAGCGGATGTCCATGTTGATGTAGCTGGTGGTGATGTGCGCCACCGCCTTGCCCACGCCGGCGTCGGAGAACACCAGGCCCAGCATGCCCAGCATCTGCGGCAGCACCACGGCCCAGCCGAGCGCGTCGGTCAGGCGGCGCGACTCGCGCATGCCCTGCACGGGCGTCTCGCGCGTCAGCCAGCAGGCCAGCGCGAGCGCCACCACGCAGCCGATGCCCAGGCTCACCAGCGTGGTGTTCTTGGGGTCGAGCAGCAGCGTGCCGCCGAGCTTGATGTGGCTCATGCCCACGGTGCCGATCACGGTGACCAGCGGGATCGCCAGCGCCGGAATGAACAGCTTGTTGCCCAGGCGCGTGGCGCTGGCCTGGTACTGCTCGGGCGTGGGTTCGCGGTGCTTGCCCGCGCCGACGCCGCGCAGGCCGGCAATGACGGCCATGCCGATCGCACCGACGCCCACGAGCGCGGGCGGCAGCTTGTCGCCGACCAGGAAGACCAGCGCATAGATGCCCCAGAAGAGCGCGCTGGTGTAGCGCTTGGGGTGCTGGCGGTCGGCCAGCGTCATCACGGCCGTGACGGCGAGGATGAAGCCGACCAGGAGGTACAGGTGCTGGATCGAGAGAATCATGATGCTCAGCGTCCTTCCTTGGCGGGCACGGCGGTGGCGGGCACGTCGGCTTCTGCAGCGCCGCCCAACTCACGGGCCAGCGTCTGGTCGAGCCGGCGCAGGCGCCAGGCGTGGATGATGAAAGCGGCAATGGCCGTCGGAATGCCCCACATCGCGATGTGCAGCGGCTCCACGTCGATGCCCGCTTCGTGCAGGAAGGTGGTCATGAGCACGATGGCGCCGAAGGCCACGAAGATGTCTTCGCCGAAGAACAGGCCCACGTTGTCGGTGGCCGCGGCGTAGGCGCGCAGCTTGTGGCGGATGCGGTCGGGCAGCTTGCCGTAGCGCGTTTCGGTGGCGCCTTCGGCCATCGGCGCGAGCAGCGGACGCACCATCTGCGGATGCCCGCCCAGGCTGGTCAGGCCCATGGCCGCCGTGAGTTCACGCGCCGCGAGGTAGACGATCAGCAGGCGGCCGGCGGTGGCCGACTTGATGCGGCTGATCCAGTTCTGCGCGTGCTGGCGCAGGCCGTGGCGTTCCAGCAGGCCGATCACCGCCAGCGGCAGAAGAATGATCAGCGGCAGGTTGCGCGTCTTGATGAAGCCGGTGCCGATGGCCGTGAGGATCGCCATCGGGCCGAAGCCGGCGGCGAACGCCGTGACGATGGCCGTGACGATCACCACCAGCATCGGATTGAAGCGCAGGATGAACCCCGCAATGATCACGGCCACGCCGATCAGCGGCCACAGGGGGACTTCAGGTGTCATGGTTGGTCTTTCGTTGCAATGCAAAACACCGGCGCAGGGGCACCGGTGCGGTCGATTGATGCAAACCTCATGCCAATGAATGAGCAATTCATTTCTTATGAATCACTCATTTCAACAAGTTGTTGAACAATTTCATTTAGTGTGCCCAACAACAGTGCCTGAATACCCCCATGGAAACCCTGAAACGAGCGCGTTTCGGTGCATCGGCGCGGCATGGCACGGGAGCCGTCTGTTACAACGCAAGCTCGCTGCGCCCCTCTCTTTTCCCCTCCGACCGACCGGCATGACCCGACTGGATTCCCCCGCTTCCCCCGCCTCGCCGGCCGCCGGCGCGCTCACGCTCAACGACCGCGTGGCCGAGCTGATCCGCCAGAAGATCGTGAAGGGCGAGTTCTCGCCGGGGCAGCGGCTGTCGGAGGCCGCGCTGGCCGACAACCTGGAGATTTCGCGCAACACCTTGCGCGAGGTGTTCCGCACGCTGACCAAGGAAGGCCTGCTCAAGCACGCGCCGAACCGCGGCGTGTTCGTGGCGGTGCCGAGCATCGCGTCGATCATCGACATCTACCGCGTGCGCCGGCTCATCGAGTGCCAGGCGCTGGCGCAGGCCTACCCGCGCCACCCCGCCAAGAAGCACATGCGCGAGGCGGTCGAGATGGCGCTGAAGTGCCGCGACGCTGGCGACTGGCTGGGCGTGGGCACGGCCAACATGGAGTTCCACAAGGGCATCGTCGAGCTGGCCGACAGCGAGCGGCTGAACGTGCTGTTCGCCCACATCCTGGTCGAGCTGCGGCTGGCCTTCGGGCTGCTGAAAGACCCGGAGTTCCTGCACGCGCCCTACGTGGACATGAACACGAAGCTGCTCGAGCTCATCGAGGCCGGCAAGTTCGCCGAGGGCTCGGCGGCGCTGAACGACTACCTGATCCACTCCGAGCGCATCGTGCTCGCCGTCTACGCGCGGCAGATGACGGACGTGGAATAGGTCGCCTCCGCGCACCTGCGCGGGCGAGGTGCTGAAATAATGACCACCCCGCCACCCCCACCGCCGGATGCGCCATGACCCTGTCCGCCTACCTGCTGTTCCTGCCCGCCTGCTTCGCCATCAACATGGCGTTCGGCCCCAACAACCTGCTGTCGGTCACCAACGGCGCGAAGCACGGCGTGTCGCCGGCGGTCATTGCGGCGAGCGGCCGGCTCGTGGCCTTCGCGGTCATGATCGCCATCGCCGGCCTGGGCATGGGCGCGGTGCTGGTGGCGTCGGAGCTGGCCTTCGATGTCATCAAGTACATCGGTGCCGCGTACTTGGTGTGGATCGGCGTCCGGCTGCTGCGCGCGCCGGCACCGACCGCGCAGGTGCAGGCGCACGAGGCCGCACCGCCGTCGATGCGCGCGCTGGTGCGCCAGGAGTTCACGGTGGCGGCCGGCAACCCGAAGGCGATCCTGGTGTTCACCGCCTTCTTCCCGCAGTTCGTGGTGCCCGGTGCGTACGCGTCGAGCTACGTGCTGCTGGGCGTGACCTTCCTGGTGTTCGAACTGGTCGCGATCGCGCTGTATGCGCTGCTCGGCGCGCGCATGCGCCGGCTGGCCAACGGCAGCCGCGCGATGCGCTGGTTCAACCGCGTGAGCGGCAGCATGATGGTCGGCTTCGGGCTGATCCTCGCGTTCACGCGCCGGCCTGCTTGAGTGCCCGACCGCGCGGCGGTCAGCACTCGACGATGTTCACGGCGAGGCCGCCGCGCGAGGTTTCCTTGTACTTGGTCTTCATGTCCGCGCCGGTCTGCATCATGGTCTGGATGACCTTGTCCAGCGACACGAAGTGCGAACCGTCGCCGCGCAGGGCCATGCGCGCCGCGTTGATGGCCTTCACCGCGCCCATCGCGTTGCGCTCGATGCACGGGATCTGAACCAGCCCGCTGACCGGGTCGCAGGTCATGCCCAGGTTGTGCTCCATGCCGATCTCGGCGGCGTTCTCGACCTGGCCCGGCGTGCCGCCCATCACCGCGGCGAGCGCGCCCGCCGCCATCGAGCAGGCCACGCCGACCTCGCCCTGGCAGCCGACCTCGGCGCCCGAGAGCGAGCCGTTCTTCTTGTAGAGGACGCCGATGGCCGCCGCGGTGAGCAAAAACTCGACCACCGCCTCGTCGCCCGCGCCGGGAAAGAAGCGCTGGTGGTAGTGCAGCACCGCCGGAATCACGCCCGCCGCGCCGTTGGTGGGCGCGGTGACCACGCGCCCGCCGGCTGCGTTCTCTTCGTTGACGGCCATGGCGTACAGGTTGACCCAGTCCATCGCCGCGAGCGGGTCGGGCGCGGCCTGCGCGGTGCCGCTGCCCTGCAGCTGCCCGAACAGATCGGCCGCGCGTCGCCGCACCTGCATGCGCCCGGGCAGAGTGCCGGTGCTCGCGCAGCCGCGGCGCACGGCGCCGGCCATGGCGTCCCACACCTGCAGCAATTCCGATCGCACCTCGACCTGCGGTCGCCATTGCGCTTCGTTGGCCATCATCAGCGCGGCGATCGACAGGCCCTGCGCGCGGCATTGCGCGAGCAGCTCCGCGCCGCTGTCGAAGGCGAAGGGCAAGGCGGCCGGCGCCGGGCGCTGCACGCCGGCTTCGTTGCGCACGCTCTCGCCCTGCGCATCGACGACGAAGCCGCCGCCGACCGAAAAGTAATCCGCCTCGGCCAGGGCCTGGCCCTGCGCATCCAATGCAATGAAGCGCAGGCCGTTCGGGTGCCGGGGCAGGCTCTTGCGCAGGAAGAGCAGGTGCTCCTTCTCGTCGAACGCCACGGCGTGCGTGCCGAGCAGGTGCAGTCGCCGCTCGCGCCGGATGGCCGCGATGGCAGGCTCGATGGTGTCGGGATCGATCCGGTCCGGCCGGTGGCCTGCGAGCCCGAGCAGCACGGCGCGGTCGGTGCCGTGGCCGCGGCCGGTGGCGCTCAGCGAACCGTACAGCTGCGTCACCAGCGCGGCCACCTGCGGCAGCAGGCCCCGCGCTTGCAGCAGGCAGGCGAACTGCCGCGCCGCGATCATCGGCCCGACCGTGTGCGAACTCGAGGGGCCGATGCCGATCTTGAACAGATCGAAGGCGCTGACCGGCGTCGAAGGCGCCTTCGCCGTACTTGTCACCGCGCCTTCACCGCCAGGTTCCACAACGCCACGAGCTGCTCGTACTCCGCCGAGGCCGCTTCCTGGTCGAGCGGGAAGACCTTGATGGCGCTCAGGTCGGGCAGCGAGGTGAGCTTGGACACCGCGATGTCGCTGCGCACCGGACGGCGGAAGTTCTTCACCAGCAGCTCCTGCTGCGTCTCCTTGCTCAGCAGGCCGTTGTAGAGCGCGACGGCGGCGTCCATGTTCTTCGCGCCCTTCACGATGAACATGCCTTCGGGCGCCAGGTAGCTGCCCTCGGTCGGGTACACCAGCTTGATCTCCTTCTGGCCGCCCGCCACGTACTCCTGTGCCGCGTACTCGATGGTCAGGCCCACCGGGTACTCGCCGGCGGCCACGCCCTTGTAGGTGCTGCCCGACGAGGCGGTGACGACCGCGTTGGCCGCCAGCTTGCCCAGGCCGTCGCGACCGAACTGCTTGAGCAGGCCGTACACCAGCATGTAGGCCGTGGCGCTCTTGCTCGGGTCGGTGATGGCGAACTTGCCCTTCCACTCGGGGCGCATCAGGTCCGACCAGGTCTTGGGCGCGGGCATGCCCTTGAGCTGGCGCTCGTTGACCATCATCACCATCACGTGCACGTTGGTGCCGACCCACAGGTCGTTCGGGCCGCGGAAGGCCGCGGGCACGGCCGCGAGGTCGGGCGACTTGTAGGGCGCCATCTGGTCCTTGTAGGCGCCCAGCGTGCCAAAGCCGCCGCTCCACAGCACGTCGCCGCGCGGGTTCTTGGCCTCGGCCTGGATGCGCTTCATCAGCGTGCCGGTGCCGCCCGTGACCTGCTGCACCGTGAGCCCGGGCGTCTTCTTCTTGACCACGGCCAGCGCGGTCTCGACGGTCTCGGTGTTGTTGGACGAATAGAGCACCACCGTCTGCGCACCCGCGACGCCCGCCGTGAGGGCCAGGGTCGCGAACGCGCATTTCGCCAGGGACTTGAAGGACATGAAAACCTCGCAGGTTGAAGTGAATGGGTGGGTCATTTGCTGGAGAAGAGGTTGATGCGGAACACCTTGATCGCCACCACGATGGGCAGCAGGATCACGCTGACCAGCGCCGCGCCGTAGGCCGAGGCCAGGCCCAGGCGGCCGCCGTCGACCTGGCGGAAGATGGCGATGGGCATGGTCTCCAGGCCGCCCGTGTAGACCACGATGGAGGCCGACAGCTCCGAGATCGTGGTCACCCACATCAGGATGGCGGCCGAGATGATCGAGGCCTTCATGGCCGGCAGCAGCACCTTGAAGAAGGTCTTCAGCGGCGACACGCCCAGGCTGATCGAGGCCTCCTCGATGGAGTCCGAGATGTTGAACAGCGTCGACGACGCATTGCGCACCGCAAAGGGCAGGCGGCGCACCGTGTAGCACAGCACCATGATCCCCGAGGTGCCCGCCAGCACCAGCCAGCCGGTGTTGAAGGTCTGCACCAGCGCAATGCCCAGCACCGTGCCCGAGATGGTCAGCGGCAGCACCACGATGTAGTCCAGCAGCTGGGTGAAGGGGTTGCGCTTCTTGATCGTCAGGTAGCTCACGAGCACCGCGAAGGCCACGCCCACCACGGTGGCCATCGAGGCGAACTTCAGCGAGTTGATGATCGGCTCGGGCGCACCGCGCAGCGCGCGTTCCAGGCTCGACAGCGACCACTGGCCCCAGCGCATCACGGGCCCGCTGGTCTCGGTGAAGGCGCCCACGAAGACGATGAGCAGCGGCAGCATCGACAGCACGATGATCACGCCCACGCTGAGCGTGTAGAACACCGCCGCGCCCGAGCGCACGCGCACCACGGCGGGCGCGCGGCCCTGCGTCATCGTGTAGATCTTGCGTTCGACCACGCGCTTCTGGAAGAACAGCACGATGGCCACGATGCCGATGGACACCACCGACATCGCGCTTTGCAGCGTGGGGCTGCCGCCCATCTCGCCGACGAAGGCGTTGTACGTCATGACCGACAGCAGCGGCACGCTGCTGCCCAGCACCACCGACAGCGCGAAGTTGCCCACCACCAGCGTGAACACCACCAGCGCATTGACGAGCACCGCGGGCAGGATCACCGGCACCAGCACGCGCAGCTTGGTCACCAGCGGCGAAGTGCCCAGGCTCAGGCCGGCCTCTTCGAGCTGGCCGTCGAAGCCGCGCAGCGCGGCCAGCACGCCCAGGTAGATGTAGGTGTAGTAGACCAGCGTCATGGAGAACACCATGCCGGTCCAGCCGTAGAAGGTCGGCAGCGTGATGCCCGCGCCCGCGAGCAGGTTGGTCACCAGCCCGTTGTTGCCCAGCAGCAGCAGCCACGACTGGCCGACGATGATCTCGGGGATCACGATGGTCATGATCGGCAGCACCGCCACCAGGTTCTTCAGCGGGAAGTCGTAGCGCGCCACCATGTACGCGAAGGGCACGCCCACGGCCACGGTGCAGGCCGTGACCGACACGCCGAGCACCAGCGTGTTGCGGAACGCGAGCAGGTATTCGCTGTCCTGCAGCAAGGTGATGAAGCCGGACAGCGAGAACGCGCCCGACTCGTCGCGCACGCTGTTCACGAACAGCGTGCCCAGCGGATAGAACACGAAGAACAGCAGCAGCACGAGGCTGAGCAGGGTCAGGAAACCCCAGGGCCACCAGTTGATTTTCATGGCGTGCGTGTCCGTTCAGGCAGCGACGACGCGGCTGTCGGCCGGCACCAGCACCTGCACCGCATCGCCGGCCTGGAAATCGGCCACCATGTTGCCGGCGTGCAGCTCGACGCGGATCTCCGACTGGTCGTGCAGCCGGATGCGGTAGGCGGTCTTGAAGCCCAGGTACTGGCGGCGCAGCACCTCGCCCGCGATGGCGTTGGGCACATGGGGCGCGGGCGCCATCAGCGACAGCGCCTCGGGGCGCGCGATGAGGATGCCCTGCGCGCCCAGCGCGGCGCCGCCCTGCTTGCCGTCCAGTTGCTGGCCGCACAGCTGGTAGCGCACGTGCGACGCGGCCCCGCCGGCGGACTCGGCCGGCACGGGAATCACGTTGGCCGAGCCGATGAAGTCCGCCACGTAGGCGTTCACCGGCGTGCCGTACAGCTCTTCGGGCGTGCCCAGCTGCGCGATGCTGCCGCGGTCCATGATGGCGATGCGATCCGACATGGCCAGCGCCTCTTCCTGGTCGTGCGTGACGAACACGGTGGTGATGCCGGCCTCGCGCACCAGATCGAGGATCACGTCGCGCATCTGCAGGCGCATCTTGGCGTCGAGGTTGGACAGCGGCTCGTCCATCAGCAGCACGCGCGGGCGGATCACCAGCGCGCGCGCCAGCGCCACGCGCTGGCGCTGGCCGCCGCTCATCTGCGCCGGGTAGCGGTCGGCCAGTGCCAGCAGGCTCACCTTGTCCAGCGCCTCGTTGACGCGCCGGGCGATCTCGGCCTTGGGCACCTTGCGCGCGCGCAGGCCGTAGGCCACGTTGTCGAAGGCCGTCTTGTCGGGGAACAGCGCGTAGTCCTGGAACACCATGCCGATGTCGCGGTGGTGGGTGGACACGCGCGTCACGTCGTCCCTGTCGAAAAGAATGCGGCCGCCGTCGGGCTCGTTGAAGCCCGCGATGCAGCGCAGCAGGGTCGTCTTGCCGCAGCCGCTGGGGCCCAGCAGGGTGTAGAAGGCGCCATCGGGCACATGCAGCGACAGGTTCTGCAGCACCGTCTGGTTGGCGAACTGCTTCACGACGTTGTCGATGGTGATGGAAGCCATGTCTCTTGTTCAGGGTGGAAGGAAGCGCGATGCTAGGTGCGCCCTCCACACGCCACCAGCCGTATTTTTTAAGGCGGCCGGTTAGTTTTTCTGCAGGCTTCCCGGTCTACGATGCCCGCCGGCCTCCAACCCCGGGCGGCACGCAACCGAACACGAAAAGAACATGAGGAAGACAAGCCCGCTCGCCAAGGGTCGCATGTGGTGACCCGACGCCTCCCCCCTTTGAAGGCGCTGCGCGCCTTCGAAGCGGCGGCGCGCCATGCCAACTTCACCGCGGCCGCCGACGAACTCAGCATCACGCACAGCGCCGTCAGCCAGCAGATCCGCCTGCTGGAGGACTACCTGGGCCAGCCGCTGTTCGCGCGCGAGGCCCGCGGCGCGACGCTGCTGCCGCATGCGCGCGACTACTTCGCCGAGGTGCAGGCCAGCCTGGACCGCATCGCCAGCGCCACGGCCGCGCTGAAGTCGCCCCACCAGCGCGCCAGCCTGCGCGTGTGCACCACGCCCTCGCTGGCGATGAAGTGGCTCATCCCGCGGCTGGCCGGCTTCCAGGCCCTGGCGCCGCAGACCGACGTGCAGCTGTCGACCCTGGGCCGGCAGTTCTTCGACCAGGCCGAGGCCGGCAGCGACGTGCTGATCCGCCGCATTCCCATGCAGCGCCCCGACCACACCTGCGTGCGCTGCCTGGACGACCACCTCGTGGCCGTGGCGTCGCCGCGCTTCATCGAGCGCCACCGCATCGCCAGCATGGCCGACTGCCTGGGCCACCCGCTGCTGCAGGCCGCCGGCGAAGTGGAGAACTGGCCGCGCTGGTTCGAGCTGGCCGGCGTGCGCGTGCCGCCCCAGCTGCCCGGCCCCGTGTTCGACCACCAGTTTCTTTGCATGCAGGCCGCCATGAACGACCTGGGGCTCGCGCTGGCGCCCTGGTGCCTGCTCGAGGAAGACATCCGCGCCGACCGGCTGCGCCTGGTGTTTCCTGAACCGCGCCTGCCGGCCTCCGGCGTCTACGCGCTGTACCGCACCGAAGGGCCGGTGGCCGCGCTGGCACGGCAGTTCGTCGACTGGCTCGGCACGCAGCACTGGAACGCGGCACACCCCACGCCATGAACAAGACCTCTTCTCCTCTCACCCTGCGCCTGTCGGACTTCAAGCTGATCGCCTTCGACATGGACTCGACGCTGATCGACATCGAGACCGTCGACGAGATCGCCGACATCGCGGGCTGCGGGCCCGAGGTCGCGGCCATCACCGAGGCCACGATGCGCGGCGAAATCACCGACTACAAGGACAGCCTGCGCCGGCGCGTGGCCCTGCTGCGCGGCGTACCGCTGTCGGCGCTGCAGGCCGTGTACGACCAGCGCCTGCACCTGAACCCCGGCGCCGAGACGCTGATCGCCGCGTGCAAGCAGGCCGGCCTGCGCGTCGTGCTGCTGAGCGGCGGCTTCACCTTCTTCACCGACCGGCTGCGCGAGCGGCTGCAGCTGGACGACACGCGCTCCAACATGCTGGAGATCGAAGACGGACGGCTCACCGGGCGCATGCTGCCCCAGCCCTGGGGCGACATCTGCGACGGCGAAGCCAAGAAGGACAAGCTGCTCGAGTGCTGCCGCGCGATGGGCATATCGCCGGCCCGGGCCATCGCCGTGGGCGACGGCGCGAACGACCTGCCGATGATGGGCGTGGCGGGGCTGTCGGTGGCCTACCACGCCAAGCCCCTGGTGCGCGAGGCCGCCATGCTGTCGATCGACGAGGGCGGGCTCGACCAGCTGCTCGACCTGCTCAAGCCTTGAGGTATTCGGCCTTCGTGCCGAGCCAGCGATCGATGTGGCGCTGCGCCAGCTCGGGGTGTTTCTGCAGCATCACCGGCGCAAGCTCGCGCGCCCAGTCGAGCAGCAGCGTGTCGGTCGCGAGGTCGGCAAAGCGCAGCAGCGGCGCGCCCGACTGGCGCGCGCCCAGGAACTCGCCGGGGCCACGGATCTCCAGGTCGCGCCGCGCGATCTCGAAGCCATCGCCGGTCTCGGCCATCGCCTTGAGCCGCGCGCGCGCCGCCTCGCCCACACGGCCGCTGTCGCCCGGCGCATAGAGCAGCACGCAGGCCGAGGCCGCCGCGCCGCGCCCCACGCGCCCGCGCAACTGGTGCAGCTGCGAAAGGCCGAAGCGCTCGGCATGCTCGATCACCATCAGCGAGGCGTTGGGCACGTCGACGCCCACTTCGATCACCGTGGTGCTCACGAGCACCTGGATTTCGTTGGCGGTGAAGGCGGCCATCACCGCCTGCTTCTCGGCCGTGGGCATGCGCGAATGCAGCAGGCCGACCTGGATGTGTTCGCCCAGCGTGCCGGCAAGTTCGTCGCGCGTCTCGGTGGCGTTGCGCAGGTCGACCGCTTCGCTCTCCTCGATCAGTGGGCAGACCCAGTAGACCTGCCGGCCTTGCGAAATCTGCGCCTGGATGCGGTCGATGACCTCGTCGCGCCGGTGGTCGGCCACCAGCTTGGTGACGATGGGCGTGCGGCCGGGCGGCAGTTCGTCGAGCGTGGAGACGTCGAGGTCGGCGTAGTAGCTCATCGCGAGCGTGCGCGGGATGGGGGTGGCGCTCATCATCAGCAGGTGCGGTTCGAGGTCGCCGCCCGCCTTGCCGCGCAGGGCCAGGCGCTGCGCGACGCCGAAGCGATGCTGCTCGTCGATGATGGCCAGCGCCAGGTTCTTGAAGCGCACCTTTTCGGAGATGACCGCATGCGTGCCGATGACCAGCGCGGCCTCGCCGCTTTCGACGGCGGCCGACATCTCGTCGCGTTCCTTTTTCTTCTGGCTGCCCGTGAGCCAGGCCACGCGCAGGCCGCGCTCGGCCAGCAGCGGATCGAGCCAGCCGACCAGCTTGCCGAAGTGCTGGGCCGCGAGGATTTCGGTGGGCGCCATCAGCGCGCACTGGAAACCCGCGTCGATGCAGCGCGCCGCGGCCAGCGCCGCGACCACGGTCTTGCCCGAGCCCACGTCGCCCTGCAGCAGGCGGTGCATCGGGATCTGGCGGTGCAGGTCGGCCGTGATCTCCTCGCCCACGCGCTGCTGCGCGCCGGTGAGGCCGAAGGGCAGCACGGCGAGCAACTCCGCATGCAGTGAACTCGCCGCCGCGTCGGTGGACGCAGGCAGCACCGGCGCACGCTGCGCAGCGCGCTCCAGCCGCGCCTGCAGCTGCGAGAGCTGCTGTGCCAGAAGCTCCTCGGCCTTGATGCGCTGCCACGCCGGGTGGCTGTGGTCTTCGAGCGCGGCGATCGACACGTCGGGCGTCGGGTAGTGCAGGAAGCTCAGCGCGCTGCGCAAATCCCACGCGCCGCGCAGGCCGATCTGCACCGGAATCGTCTCGTCGAGCAGCGCACGCGCCAGGCCCGAGCGCACCTCGCGCCGCAGCACCGGCTGCGCGAGCCCGGCCACGGTCGAGTACACCGGCGTGAGTGCATTGGGCAGCGCCGTGCCGGCCGCCTTGACGGTCGGGTGCATGATCTGCCGCCCCACGAAACCACCGCGCATCTCGCCGCGCACGCGCACCTTGGCGCCCACCGCCAACTGCTTTTGCTGCGACGGATAGAAGTTGAAGAAGCGCAGCTGGCAGGTGTCGCTGCCGTCGTCGATGGTGGCGATGAGCTGGCGGCGCGGTCGGAACACCACCTCGCACTCGGTGACCACGCCCTCGACCTGCGCCATGTCGCCGTCGCGCGTGTCGACCAGGCGCACGATGCGGGTCTCGTCCTCGTAGCGCATCGGCAGGTAGAGCGCGAAGTCGATGTCGCGCACGAGGCCGAGCTTGCGCAGCGCGCGCTGCACGAGGCTCAGGCCGGTGCCGGGCGGTTGCGCCGGCGCGGCGGGGGGAGTCGGTTCTTTCTTGGCGGGCACGGACAAGGCTTCTAGCGTGGACGGCAAAGGTCCGTCAAGGCGCTGCGGGCATCGGGGAACATGAACTGGAAGCCGCTGCGCAGCAGCTGCGCCGGCACCACGCGCTGGCCTTCGAGCAGCAGGTCGGCCTGCTCGCCGAGCAGCAGCTTCACGGGCGCGGCGGGCGTGGGCATCCAGCAGGGGCGGTGCAGCACGCCGGCGGCGACGCGGGTGAAGGCCTCCTGGCTCACTGCGCCCGGCGCGGTGACGTTGAAGGCCTGCGCGGTGGCCGGGCCGGTGGCAGGCTCGGTCACGGTCCACACATGCGCGATGGCGCGGATCAGGTCATGCACATGCACCCACGACAGCCACTGCCGCCCGCTGCCCAAGCGCCCGCCCATGCCCAGCTGCACCGGCATCAGCAGCTGCGGCAGCGAGCCCTGGTGGCCCAGCACGAAGCCGAAGCGCAGGCAGGCCACGCGAACGCCGTGCGCCACGGCCGCGTGCGCGGCGCGCTCCCAGCGCTGGCACAGCGTCGACATGAAGATGTCCTGCGGCGGTGCGTCTTCGGTGAGCTCGGTGGCGTCGCCCTGCGGCTGCACGCCGTAGTAGCCGATGGCGGAACCCGAGAGCAGCAGCCACGGCTTGCGCGGGCGCGTGGCGATCCACGCGACGAGCTGTTGCGTCAGGCCTTCGCGGCTTTGCAGCAGCTGCTGCTGGCGCCTTGCGCTCCAGCGCTGGCCTAGGATGCGTGCGCCTGCGAGGTTGACGACCACGTCGATGGTGTCCGCGGCGGGAATCTGGTCGAGCGACTGCACGCAGCGCACCGCGCCGCCGAAGCCCCAGGCGGCGGCGCGCGCGTCGCGCGTCCACACCGTCACCGCGTGGCCGTCGGCCAGCAGGTGGCGCACGAGGATCTGGCCGATGAAGCCGGTGCCGCCCGTCACCAGCACCTGCTGCGGTGTCGTGCCGAAGTGCACCGGGGCCTCGACGGCGCGCACCTGCGCCTGCTTCTGCTGCTTGAACAGGGCGCGCGCCGCGAAGCCGTCGCGCAGGCCAGAGATGCCCACGCCCACGCCGCACAGCGCCAGGAAGGCGCTGAGCCAGCCGTGCGGCTGCCACACCATCGCCGTCGGTTGGTCTGCCCAGCCGACCGCGCTCATCGCCAGCAGCGCGATGAACGCGCCGGCGTTGATGGCCAGCACCGTGTGCGTCACGCGCTCGGTGGGCGGCAGCAGGCGACTGCCGTCTTCGACCACGAAGTCCCACAGCGTGAGCACGATCTCGACGCCGAAGACCGCGAGCAGCACCCACGCCCACGCGCCGTGCCAGGCCCACGCCGACAGCCCGAGGAACAGCGCGCAGTAGATCGACGAGCGCGTGGCGTGGATCGCCAGCTCGCGCCCCGCCGTGCCGCGGCGCGGCAGCGCCTCGGTGCCTTCGTGGTGGTAGAGCGTGTCGAAGGCGCCCAGCGCGCCTTGCGCCGCCATGAGCTGCAGGGCCAGCAGGTGCGTGTCGATCATGCAGACACCGCCTGCGGCTCCGGCACTTCCTCGAACACGCCGACCTGCGTGAAGGTCGTGCCCATGAGGCAGTGGCGGATCTCGATGCGGATGTTGAAGCGCTCGGGCGTCTCGTTGTGGTGCCAGAGAAAAGTCTTGCCCGGCGTGAACAGGCCCGGCAGCGGAATGCGCCAGCCGAACACCTCCCAGAAATAGCCGTCGCTCTGGAAATGCAGGCTGCCGTTGGGCTCCACGCTCAGCACCAGCTTCATGCCCAGCCCCATGCCCACGTACTCCAGCACCTCGCCGCGCTCGCTCTCGCGCATGAAGCTGGTGAACTGGATCGGTTGGCGGCCGTGCAGGCGGTAGATGCGCTGCTTGTAGATGGCCGGGTCGTCGGGCCGGGCGTAGACCTGGATCTCGACCGGGAAGTGGCTGTCGCTGTAGGGGATCAGCGCGCCCTGGATCATCGGCTGCGTGAGGTGCCCCAAGAGCTTGCCGAAGCGCGAGCAGCGCAGCTCGCTGAGCGCGCCCAGGTAGTGCAGGGCCTTGCCCGGCAGGGGGTTCTTGTCGAAGCGCCGGCGGATGTCGGGGTGCAGCCCCATCCAGGCGCCGCCCAGGATCTTCTTGAAGAGCTCGCCTTCGGAAGGAGGGGCGGGGGCTGGCGTGACACGCGCGACGGAAGAATCGACCATGCGTCGATTCTGCCTCGGCAACCCCGAGCCAACCCCAAGTGACGCCCGTGATTCCGGGCCATGGGACAATCGCCGCTCTCCGCCTTTTTCCCTTCCCATGCCTCCTTGGCACGGGCCCGTCCGGCCCTCAAGCACCATGCGCGCCTTCACGCTTTCCGATTTCGATTTCCATCTGCCGCCCGAGCTGGTGGCACAACACCCCGCCACCGAACGCACCGCCTCCCGTCTGCTCGACGGCACAGGCCCCGCCCCGGCCGACCGCATCTTCAAGGAACTGCCCTCGCTGCTGCGCGCGGGCGACCTGCTGGTCTTCAACGACACGCGCGTGGTCAAGGCGCGCCTGTTCGGCGAGAAGCCGACCGGCGGCAAGCTCGAACTGCTGGTCGAGCGCGTGCTGCAGGGCCACGAGGTGGTCGCGCACATGAAGGTCAGCAAGAAGCCGCCCGTGGGCACCACGCTCGAGATGGTGGGCGGCTTCCGCGCCACGCTGCTGGGCCGCTGGCCCGAGGAAGACGGCGCGCTGTTCCGCTTCGGCTTCGAGAGCGATGCCGGCGAAGACCCGTACGCGCTGATGCAGCGCTGCGGCCACGTGCCGCTGCCGCCCTACATCACGCACACCGACTCGGCCGACGACGAGAGCCGCTACCAGACCGTGTTCGCACGCGTGCCCGGCGCCGTGGCCGCGCCCACGGCCGCATTGCATTTCGACGAAGGCCTGCTGGCCGAGCTCGAAGCGCGCGGCGTGCAGCGCGCCAACGTCACGCTGCACGTGGGCGCCGGCACCTTCCAGCCGGTGAAGACCGAGAACATCGCCGAACACACGATGCATGCCGAGCGCTACGAAGTGCCCGAGGCCACGCAGCGCGCCATTGCCGAATGCAAGGCACGCGGCGGGCGCGTGGTCGCGGTGGGCACGACCACCGTGCGCACGCTCGAGTCGTGGGCCAAGAGCGGCGAGGCCACGGGCGACACGCGCATCTTCATCACGCCGGGCTTCGCCTTCGCGCATGTCGACGTGCTGGTGACCAACTTCCATTTGCCCAAGAGCACGCTGATGATGCTGGTCTCGGCCTTCGCGGGTTACGAGCGCGTGATGGCGCTGTATGCCCACGCCATCGCCAACGGCTACCGCTTCTTCAGCTACGGCGACGCCATGCTGCTCGCACGCACCCAGGACTGAACGACATCATGCTGAACTTCGAACTCCTCAAGACCGACCCCGACAGCCACGCGCGCCGCGCGACGCTCACGCTCAACCACGGCAAGGTCCAGACGCCGATCTTCATGCCCGTGGGCACCTACGGCACCGTCAAGGGCGTGATGCCGCGCAGCCTCGAAGAGATGGGCGCGCAGATCATCCTGGGCAACACCTTCCACCTGTGGATGCGCCCGGGCCTGGACGTGATGGCGAGCTTCGGCGGGCTGCACCAGTTCGAGAAATGGGACAAGCCCATCCTCACCGACTCGGGCGGTTTCCAGGTGTGGTCGCTGGGCGCGATGCGCAAGATCAGCGAAGAGGGCGTGAAGTTCGCTTCGCCCGTCAACGGCGACAAGCTGTTCCTCACGCCCGAGGTCTCGATGCAGATCCAGACCATCCTGAACAGCGACATCGTGATGCAGTTCGACGAGTGCACGCCCTACGACACCAAGGGCCACATCACGACCGAGGCCGAGGCGCGCGTCTCGATGGAGCTGAGCCTGCGCTGGGCCAAGCGCTGCCAGGCGGAGTTCACGCGCCTTTCGAACCCGAACGCGCTGTTCGGCATCGTGCAGGGCGGCATGTTCGAGAACCTGCGCGAAGAGTCGCTCGCGGCGCTGGTCGACATGGACTTCCCCGGCTACGCCATCGGCGGCGTGAGCGTGGGCGAGCCCAAGGAAGAGATGCTGCACATCATGGGCCACACGCCGCACCGGCTGCCCGCGAACAAACCGCGCTACCTGATGGGCGTGGGCACGCCCGAGGACCTGGTGCAGGGCGTGGCCGACGGCGTGGACATGTTCGACTGCGTGATGCCCACGCGCAATGCGCGCAACGGCACGATGTTCACGCGCTTCGGCGACCTGAAGATGCGCAACGCGCGCCACAAGAATGACCCGCAGCCGGTCGACCCCAGCTGCACCTGCCACGCCTGCGCGGGCACCTCGGGCGTGAGCTGGAACGACGGCGGGCGCGAAGGCTTCAGCCGCGCCTACCTGCACCACCTGGACCGCTGCGGCGAAATGCTCGGCCCGATGCTGTGCACGATCCATAACCTGCACTACTACCTGAACCTGATGACGGAGATCCGCGCGGCGCTCGACGCGGGCACCTTCACGGCGTTCCGCGCGCAGTTCAAGGCCGACCGCGCACGCGGCGTCTAGGACTTCGCGGCGCCCGGGGACTGGATGGCCAGCGGCGTCGCGTAGGGCTCGATGCGCAGCAGCTCGTTCCTGAAGACCACGACCTGCCTGAGCGGTGCCTGCACCAGCGCCCCGCTCGCGTCCTTGTGCGAGGCGTACTGCCAGAGCGTGAGCTGGCCCTTCTCGGCCAGCATGGCGGCCAGCCGCTGCACGGGCGGCGCCGTGCCGGTGCCCAGTTGGGCCGCCTCGATGCCCACCACGATGTCATCTCGCGGCGAGACCACCTTGAAAAGCAGCACGGGCGCCGGTGCCTGCGCCTGTGCGCGGACGTGCCGCGCCGCGAAGGCGGCCGGAAGCAGCGCGAGACAGAAGACGAAGCGGCGGTTGAAGGAGCTCATGGGCCGAAGCGTATGCCTGCCACGGCGCCCTGCCCACAGGCCGGAAGCCATACGCCGGGTGGAGGCCCGGCCGGCACCAGGGACGCCGTCATCCGGTACGCTTGCCCTGTCTTCACTGCGGTTGTCCTCACCCTCATGACCAACGCCTCCCCACCCACGGCCTATACCGCCCGCTATCCCTCGCTGGCCGGCCGCACCGTGTTCATCTCGGGCGGCGCCAGCGGCATCGGCGAATCGCTGGTGCGGGCCTTTCATGCGCAGGGCGCGAAGGTCGGCTTCTGCGACCTCGACACGGCCGCCGGCGATGCGCTCGCCGCGCAGCTGCAGGGCACGCACCCCGCGCTGTTCGTGCCCTGCGACGTGACCGACACGGCCGCGCTCGCCGCCGCCATCGACGCGGTGCGCCAGCGCTTCGGGCCGGTGTCGGTGCTGCTGAACAACGCGGCCAACGACCGGCGCCACGAGATGGCCGACGTGACCAGCGACGACTTCGACCGCCTCGTGGCCGTCAACCTCAAGCACCAGTTCTTTGCCGCGCAGGCCGTGGCCGACGACATGCGCGCGCTGGGCGGCGGCTCGATCGTCAACTTCGGCTCGATCAGCTGGCTCATGAAGGGCCGCGGCTACCCGGTCTACCAGGCCTGCAAGGCGGGCGTGAACGGCCTCACGCGCTCGCTGGCGCGCGACCTGGGCAAGCAGAACATCCGGGTCAACACGATCATGCCGGGCTGGGTGATGACCGAGCGGCAGATCAAGCTGTGGGTGAAGCCCGAGTCGGGCGCCGAGATCGATGCGGCGCAATGCCTGCCGGGCCGCGTGATGGCGGAAGACATTGCCGCGATGGCGCTGTTCCTGGCGGCCGACGATTCGCGCATGTGCACCGCGCAGGACTACGTGGTGGACGCAGGCTGGACCTGAAGCGCTTCAACGGTCGCCCCAAAGAAAAAGCCCGGCGTGCCGGGCTTTTTGCTGCGTGGGTGGCGGGACGATCAGTCGCGCAGTTCGGCCGGCAGCGTGCCGCCATTGGCGGCGATGCGGCTCATCACCTGCTTGTGCAGGCCGATGTTCCATTCGGCCGAACCCGGTTCGCCGTTGCTGTAGAGGATTTCGCTGGCCAGTTCCTTGCGCGCGGCGAGGCTGCTGTCCAGGCCCAGCAACTTGAGCAGGTCGACGATCGAGGTGCGCCAGTTCAGGCCGGCGGCACCGGGCATGGCGTCCAGGACGGCGGGCACGTCGCCCAGCGGGATCGCGGGCGGCGGTGCGGCAACGGCCGGCGCGCCGGGTGCAGCCGCCGGCGGTGCGGCGACGACTTCAGCGGCGTTGGCCGACGGGAAAATCTTGGAAAAAATCTTGCCGAAAATGCTCATGGGTGTGCTCCGTCAATGTGAATGGGAAAACCCGCGGCACGGCGTTGCGTGACGCAGCCCGGGGTTGTAGCACGACCGTGCGGCGCTTTCGCTACGTGGCCGGCTGAACCGGCGCGCCCGGCGTGACCGATTGCGCAGTGCCGGTCACAGGTGTATGCGCAGCGGCCGAGGTTCCGCAAGCGTGGCAGAACTTGGAGAACGCGCTCTTGCGCGTGCTGCAGTGGCCGCAGTGGTCGAACAGGCCGATGCCGCAGTGCGGGCAGAAGTCGATCTCGTTGTTCTTCAGGTCGACCGGCCGCTCGCAGCCGGGGCACACGCTCTTGGCCAGGCGGGCCAGCGCGACGTCGTAGCTCAGCTCTTCGCGGCGCACCTGGTCGGGCTGCTGCTCGGCGAGCTTCTGGCGCGCCAGGTAGCGGTTGAGCGCCACGATGGCATAGCGCCCCACCAGCACCGTGAGCACGATGCCCACCACGTAGCGCACGTAGCCGCCGTAGCTCGGCAGGTAGGGCACCAGCTCGACGAAGAAGGCAAACAGGGCGAAGAAGATGAAGCCCCACACGAAGGGCCAGTAGGTGCTCTTGCGCTTCTTCACGAACAGCCAGCCGGCCACCAGCAGCAGCGGCAGGGTCAGCGCGAGCCGGTAGCCGAACACGCGCAGTTCGACGCGGCGGTACTCGGCGTCCAGGCGCTGCTGTGCGTCGTGCTCCAGCACGCCCAATGCCGCGCGCGCACGCTGCTCGGCCTGGCGCGCGTCGAGCGCGATCTGGCGCTGCGCGTCGGCCTTGCGCTGCGCTGCGTCTTCCTTCTGCTTGAAGGCATCGAGCGCCTTGGTGCGCGCGATGAGCTCGGTGTCCTGGTCGGGCTGCGCGGTGGCGCGGCGCGTGGCGATCCAGTTGCCGAAGGTCTCGCGCGCGTTGGCGCTGGCCTGCTGCGCCGTGTTGAGCTGCAGCTGTGCCTGGTCGAGGTCGCGCGCGGCCTGCAGCTCGGCGGCCTCCGAGGCCTTGATGGTGGCGCGCAGCGGCTCGGCTGTCGGCTTGTCGATGAAGTCGTCGAGCACGCGCACGCGCTCGACCTGCGGCAGGTCGCCCACGATCGTGCTGCCCAGCCCGATCAGGAAGCTCGCGAACACGAACGCCACCAGCCACAGGCCGCGGCGGAACCACTTCTCGGACAGGCGCAGGGATTTGCTCATGGTCGTTCCTTCTTTCTTTTCTTCGTTTCGCTCAGAGCTTGAGTGTGACTGGCGCCGCGCCCAGGCCCGCACGCGGCAGCCAAGTGAACACCGAGTCGACGGTCACGGTCTCGATGCGGTCCGAAAACCGCTTCTCGTTCGGATGATCGTCGAACGCGATGTTGGCCGAGCCCACGCGACCGCCCAGGCGGGTCAGCGGGCCGAGGTTCAGCGTGGTCGGCTCGTAGCCCTTGAACTGCAGCCAGGCCTGCGCCTGCGCGCGGGTGCCGATGGTGGCGGGTTCCATCGCGGCGGCCAGGGTCTCGATGGCCCACTGGTTCGACTGCTGGTACTTCTGGCCCCAGGCGTAGCTCACGATGCTGTAGGGCGCCACGTTCAGGCGCACGAGGCGCGCATCGGGCTCGCGCAGCGCGGCCATCAGCTGCGCCTGCACTGCCGGCGTGGGCACGGACCAGGCGGCCTCGTAGCGCCACAGGTCGTCGAGGAAGAACTCGCCCAGCCCCTGCCGGTAGACCGCGGCCACCGCGGTGCCGCAGTGGTTGAGCTTGTGCACCACGCGCCACGGGCCCTCGTCGGTCTTGTAGGCGATGCCCAGGTGCGAATAGCGCAGGCCGTATTTGCTCAGGTCCTGTCCGGCGCGCGCCAGGATGACCACGCGCGCGCCACTCGCATCGAGCTGCTGCGAGGTGCGCTCGGCCAGCTGCATGCCCTTGACGATCAGCGCCGGCGTCGGCCTGACCTGTTCGCACGAGCGGCCGGCGTTCGCCTGCAGCGGCAGCACCGCAGCGATGGCGAACGCCAGCAGCAGCGCGGGGCGCAAGGCGGGTTTCACGACAGTCTTTCGTTGTGGAGCAGTGCGCGGCCGACCGCGTTGGGCACGAAGGCCAGCACCTCGCCCGCGGCCGAGAGCACGACACCGGTGCCGATCACGCTCACGACCACGGCCGTGCCGGCGGCCGCCGACACGCCACGGGTGGCGCGCCCCATCACCTTGACGCTGGCGCGGGCGCCGTCCGAGGCGCGTTCGAGCAGGTAGACGGTGCCGTCGACCGAGGCCTCGACCGCGATCACGGTGAGCACCGAGCCGCCCACCGACAGCGCCGCGGGCACGGCGACCACCGCGGTGGCCGACGCCCCGACGACCGAAGCGGCGCCGACCACCGAGGCCACGGGCAGCAGCGACAGCGCGGCCGAGGCCTCGCTCTGGGCCCGTGCGGACGGCGGCGTCGCGACACCCGCGAACGCGGCGCAAGCGGCGAAGGCCAGGGCGGCCATCGACCGCGCCAGGGCGGTCCTGCGGGAAGCCGGCAGGCTGCGCTGGAGGATCGAAACGGTGGAGGATGAGAGGGGTTGCATGAAGGCCTCGCGGCGCAGTGAAGGTGAGCGAATGATGGTTCGCCTTCACGCCGCGGGGCTCGAATACTTCAACCAGTTGCGATCCTGGCGTCCCGCAGTATCCCGAAGAGATGCTTTGGGGGCGCGCCTCAGGAGGCCAGCAGGCCGGCCACGCGCTGGCGCAGCGTCTCGGGCTGCACTTCCTGCGGCGCCACGGGGTGGCCGACGCGCAGGCCCACGCGGCTGAAGAAGCCGCGACGGAAAGGCTTGGCCATGGCGACCTGCTGGCCGCCGCGCAGCTCGATGCGGCTGAAGTACGAGCCCCAGAGGTTGGTCAGCGCCATCGGGACCACGGGCGGCTCGATGCCTTCGGCGCGCGCACCCTCGAGGATCTTCATCACGCCGCCCTTGAAGGGCTGCAGTTCGCCGTCGCGCGTGATCGCACCTTCGGGGAAGATGCCCAGCAGGTCGCCCTCGCGCAGCACGCCGATGGCCTTGGCAAAGGCCGCCTCGTACGCGGCCGGGTCTTCCTTCTGCGGCGCGATCGGAATGGCCTTGGCCAGCTTGAACAGCCAGCCGAGCACGGGCACCTTGAAGATGCGGTGGTCCATGATGAAGCGGATGGGGCGCGGGCTCGCGGCCATCAGCAGCACCGCGTCGATGAAGCTCACGTGGTTGCACACCAGCACGGCGGCGCCCTCGGTGGGAATGTGCTGGTCGTCCTTGATGTCGAAGCGGTACACGAAGCGCGACAGCACCCAGGCCACGAAGCGCAGCAGGTACTCGGGCACCAGCATGAAGATGTAGAACGCCACCACCGCGTTGGCGATGCCGGTGAACAGGAAGATCTGCGGAATGGTGAAGCCCGCGCCCAGCAGCGCGCCGGCCAGCACCGAGCTGCCGATCATGAAGAGCGCATTGAGGATGTTGTTCGCCGCGATGATCCGCGCGCGGTGCGTGGGCTGGCTGCGCAGCTGGATCAGGGCGTACATCGGCACGCTGTACAGCCCCGCGAAGAGCGACAGCAGCGCGAGGTCGGCCATCACGCGCCAGTGCGCGGCCTGGTGGACGAAAGCGCCCAGGCCCATGCCGGCCGAAGGCGGCAAGGCCCGCGAGGCAAAGTACAGGTCGATCGCGAACACGCTCATGCCGATAGCGCCCAGCGGCACCAGGCCGATTTCCACCTGTCGGCGGCTCAGCGTCTCGCACAGCAGCGAGCCCACGCCGATGCCCACCGAGAACACCACCAGCAGCAGCGACGCCACCTGCTCGTCGCCGTGCAGCACTTCCTTCGCGAAGCTGGGGAACTGGCTCAGGAACACCGCGCCGAAGAACCACATCCACGAGATGCCCAGCAGCGAGCGGAACACCACGATGTTCTCGCGCGCCAGCATCAGGTTGCGCCAGGTTTCGCTGAAGGGGTTCCAGTTGATGACCAGGCTCGGGTCGGTGGCCGGTGCGGGCGGAATGGCCTGCGCCACGCCGCGCCCCACCAGCGCCAGCAGCAGGCAGGCCACGGCCACCGTGGTGTGGCCGATCTGCGGCATCGCCACCAGCAGCCCGCCCGCCACCTGGCCCAGCAGGATGGCGACGAAAGTGCCCATCTCGACCATGCCGTTGCCGCCCGTGAGCTCGCGCGAGTCGAGCACCTGCGGCAGGTAGGCGAACTTGACCGGCCCGAACAGCGTGGAGTGCAGCCCCATGAGGAACACGCAGCCCAGCAGCACCACCGCGTCGGCGCGCACGAAACCCCAGGCAGCGATCAGCATGATCGCGATCTCGAGGTTCTTGACGAAGCGGATCATCTTCGTCTTGTCGAACTTGTCGGTCAGCTGCCCGGCCGTGGCCGAGAACAGCAAAAAGGGCAGGATGAACAGCGCGCCGATCACCAGCCCCGCCATGGCCGGCGGCATCCAGCTCAGTTGCAGCTGGTAGGTCACCATGACGGTGAAGGCGAACTTGAAGAGGTTGTCGTTCGCGGCCCCCGCGAACTGGGTCCAGAAGAAGGGCGCGAAGCGCCGCTGGCCGAGCAGGGCGAACTGGTTCGCGTGGGCGTTGGGCTCATGCACCACGGGCGCAGTCGCGGCGGCGGCGGGGGTTGTCATGCGATGCAATCTCCTCTTTGTCTTCTACCGCTGCGCCACGGGCGTTCCGTGGTCAGGCCGCGTCATGCCGCGATCGCGGCAGGGTCGGGATTGTGCCGCAGCAACGTCGCGCGCCAGCCCTTTTCGAGGCGGTACAGCGCCATCAGCACGGGCAGGCCGGCCAGCGACGCCACCAGGTGCTTGAGGGTGTGGCCCGACACGAGGTGGCCGGTGGCTTCGTAGATGGCGTGGTCGCCCAGTTCGAAGGCCTTGGCCACCACATAGAACGCGATCACCCAGCCCAGCTTGAGCCCGACAGCGCCGCGCATCGGCGTGGCCAGCGCCAGCGTGAGCACCACCGCCATGCCGCCGAACTGCACCAGCGCCCAGGGCAGCACGTTGCCGGTTTCCTGGCAGACCTCGGCCGCCAGCAGGCCGGCCGTGAGCACGAACCAGGCGGCCGGCCAGCCGGCGCGCTGGCTGACGCGCTCGCAGACGGCGATGCCGATCAGGCCCGCGAAGGCCACGGCCATGCCGGCGCGGTCGGCGGCCAGGCGGGGCGCGTCGGGCAGCAGGTGATAGAAGGCCGAACCGGCAGCGGTGGCGATCAGGCCGGCAAAGAACAGCCAGGCGCAGTCCAGCGTGTTGTCCGGCGGGTCGTTGGCGGGCGGCGCCAGCGGGAACCCGGCCAGCGCCTCCTGGTGCGAGCGGTCGATGCGGTTGAGCCGGTACAGGCCCAGGCAGCCGATGGCCAGGAACGGCAGGTTGCTCAGCACGTCCATCGCGTTGGGCAGGTGAAACAGCGGCCGGTTGTCGGCGAACACGGAGGCGATCGCCACGTCGGCGGCCGGCAGCGCCGGGCCGAAGAAGGCGACGAGCAGGAGCAGCGCGAAGGTGAACAACAGTCCGCGTTCGCGGCGTGTCAGGGTGGGCAGAAGCATGGCGTTCCTCGGTGGGGTGGTGGCTGGCGGGTGGAATCTAGTTGCCAGCCCTCCCCCAGGCATCGAGAATCGATACGAGGCACTATTTCACTCCCTTCGGTATCCTTTTTCTATACCTTCAACCCGCACCCTCCCTTCATGAGCACCACCGTCGACCTGGTCCAGGCCCTCAAGAACGAACTCAAAAGCGCCCGCATGACGTATGCCGACCTGGCCCGGTCGCTGGACATGGCGGAGTCCAGCGTCAAGCGCATGCTGGCCAAGAGCGACATGCCGCTGTCGCGCGTCGATGCGATCTGCCGCGCCCTGAAGATCGATTTCGCCGAGCTGGCACGGCGCGTGGCCGACGCCCAGCCGCTGCTGAAGGAGCTGACGCACGAGCAGGAAAAGGCCGTGGTCAAGGACAAGAAGCTGCTGCTGGTGGCGATCAGCGTGCTGAGCCAATGGACGCTGGAACAGATCGTGGCGTCGTACCGGATCACCGAGGCCGAGTGCATCGGCTGCCTGGCGCAGCTGGACCGCATCGGCATCATCGAGCTGCGCCCGCTCAACCGGTACCGCCTGAAGCTCGCCAAGACCTTCCGCTGGCGCCCGCACGGCCCGGTGATGGAGTTCTTCCGCGAGAACGTGGTGCTCGACTACTACAAGGGCGGCTTCGACGGCCCGGCCGAGGGCCTGCTGCTGGTGCACGGCTCGATCAGCCGGTCGCTGGCGCCCGCCTTCATGGAGCGGCTGCAGCGCGTGGCGCAAGACTTTGCGCAGCAGCACCAGACCGACCAGAAGCTGTCGGCCAAGGACCGCGAGGGCTACACCCTGCTCCTTGGCATGCGCAACTGGGAATTCGAGCTCTTCACCCGCCTGCGACGGAACTGAAGGCCCGTCAGGGCTTCGCTGCTTCCAATGCGTCGCGCGTGGTGCGCGCGGCGTTCTTCGCCGCGTCGGCGAAGTCTTCGCCCGACGAGGCGTAGATGATCGCCCGCGACGAGTTCACGATGATCGGCGCGTCGGCGCGCCAGCCGGCGCGCACGGTGGCGACCGCGTCGCCGCCCTGGGCACCGACGCCCGGGATCAGGAGCGGCACCGTCGGCGCGAGTTCGCGCACGCGCTCGATCTCGGCCGGGTAGGTCGCGCCCACCACGAGGCCGAGCTGGCCGTTGAGGTTCCACGGGCCCTGCGCCAGGCGGGCGACGTGCTCGTACAGGAAGGGCTGGCCCTCGACGCTGGCCAGGCGCTGGCCCTGCAGGTCGGAACCGCCGGGGTTGCTGGTGCGGCACAGCAGGAAGGCGCCCTTGCCTTCGTACTGGAGATAGGGCGCGACCGAGTCGAAGCCCATGAAGGGCGACAGGGTCACGGCGTCGGCGCCGTAGCGCTCGAAGGCTTCGAGCGCGTACTGCTCGGCGGTGGAGCCGATGTCGCCGCGCTTGGCGTCCAGGATGGTGGGCACATGGGGCGCGTTGCGGCGCATGTGCTCCATCAGGCGTTCGAGCTGGTCTTCGGCGCGGTGGGCCGCGAAGTAGGCGATCTGGGGCTTGAAGGCGATGACCAGGTCGGCCGTCGCGTCGACGATGCGCGCGCAGAAGTCATAGATGCGGCTGGCGTCGCCCTTGTACGCCCCCGGGAATTTGGCTGGCTCCGGGTCGAGGCCCACGCAGAGCAACGAACCGTTGGTTTGCTGTGCAGCGGCCAGCTTGTCGAGGAAAGTCATGGGGCCCGATTTTACGGACCCCGCCCGCCGGCCTCAGGCCGAAGGGGTGGCCTGCTCCGCGGCCAGGCAGAGATCAGCCCAGGCGCGGGCCTTGTCGGCCGGGTTGCGCAGCAGGTAGGCGGGGTGGTACGTGGCGACCACCGGCACGCCGTTGGCCGACGCCAGCGGCACGGCGCGACCGCGCAACTTGCCCAGCGGATCGCGGCTTTGCATCAGGCTCTGCGCGGCCAGCGGGCCCATCGCCAGCACGATGCTCGGCGCCAGCGCCGCCGCGTGGGCGTCGAAGGCGGCGTCGATCGGCTGCGGGCTGCCGGGCTGGCCGGCGGCCACGCCGCGGTGCGTGCGCATCAGGTGCACGGGCGTGCGACCGTCGTGCAGCTTCAGCGCGCGCAGCATGTTGTCGAGCAGGCGACCGGCGTCGCCCGCGAAGGGCTCGCCGTGGCGACCGTCGGCCTCGGGCGGCATGTCGGCCACGACCAGCCAGCCGCCCTGCACCGGCGCCGCGGCATCGGCCTTGTCGGCGTACAGGCGGCAGGGTGCTTCGACCAGCACGGCGGCGCCTTGCGCGACGGGCGGTGCTGCCACGGGACGCGGCGCCGGGGCGGCCACAGGACGGGCGACGGGCGCAGGTGCCGGGCGCGGCGAGGGCGACGGCGGGGGCGCGTCGTAGGACTGGTCGCGATCGTCGAGCTCCAGCGGCGGACCTTCGGGCATGTCGGGCATGCCGGAATCAGCGGCCACGGGGACCTCTGGCTCGGCTTCGACTTCGATCTCGGGTTCCGGTGGCACGGGCCACCAGACCTTCACGCCCATCTCGTCGAGCATGGCGCGCTGGCGCGCGTCCAGGCGCAGGGTGTGGACCGCGGTGTCCGTCATCGCAAAGCTCCCCAGGCGGAGCCTGTTTCGTTGAGGCGCATGCTCATGACGACCGCGTCTTCACGCTTGCCGTCGAACGCCGGGTAGTAGCCCTTGCGCACGCCGACGCTGCGAAAGCCTTGCCGCAGGTAGATGTCGAGCGCGCGCCGGTTGCTTTCGCGCACCTCGAGCCACAGCCACAGCGCGCCCTCGCCGCGCGACCAGCCGGCCAGCGCCTCGAGCATGAGCGGCGCCCAGCCCTGGCGCTGGAAGGCCGGCGCCACGGTGATGTTGAGCAGGTGCACCTCGTCCACGCCCTTCATGGCGACGAAGTAGCCGATCAGCGTTTCGCCCAGGCTCGTGCAGGGCGACTCGACACCCGGCGCCACGCCGGGCGCCAGCAGGCACTGGCAGTGGTAGCCCACGGCCATCGAATCGGTGAAGTTGGCGCGCGTCCAGGGGTGCGTGTAGGCCGTCTGCTCGACCGCGCACACGGCATCGATCCGCTCGACGGTGAGCGGTTCAAGACGGGCTTCGACGGACTGGAGGACGGCGCTCATGCGGGGTTCGGCGGAACGGCGGCCGCCGCCTTGATGGCGGCGCGTTCCTCGGTGGTTTGCGCCACTTTATCGCGAACATAGAGCGGCCAGGCTTGCGCGGCGGGCACGGTGCGGCCGGCCGCGAGCAGCGCGGGCGCCAGCCGCAGCATGGCGGCGGCCGTGGGCAGCACCTCGTGGCGGGCCGTGGCGCTCGCCAGGCGCGGGCCGTAGGCGGTGAAGGCGTTGCCGGCAAGCGCCCAGCCGGCCGGCACCTCGAGCGCCTCGGGGGCGAGCAGCAGCGGCTCGGGGTCGCCGCCGAACGGGCCGGCGGTGTCGAAGTCGTAGTGCGCGGCGTAGAGCTGGTCCATGCGCGCGTCGAGCACGGCCACCACGCGCTGCGCGCCGAAGGCATGGCGCGCCTCGTCGGCCACGGCCAGCAGGGTGTCGACCGGCAGCAGCGGCACCTTGGCGCCGAAGGCCAGGCCCTGCGCCACCGAGCAGGCGGTGCGCAGGCCGGTGAAGGAGCCCGGGCCGCGCCCGAAGACGATGGCGTCGAGCTCGGCCAGCGCGAGCCCCGCGTCGGCGAGCAGTTGGCGGATCAACGGCAGCAGCGTGCTCGACGCCTGCGCGCCGCCCACGCCGCTGTGCGCCAGCACGCGGTCGCCGTGGCGCACCGCAACCGACAGGTGCTCGGTGCTCGTGTCGAAGGCCAGCAGCTTGTCAGACATTCGGACGCCCCATTCCTGCCGGGCACGGCGTCGGGCAGACCGGCGCCGGCGCCACGCGCACGGCCGCCGCGCGCACGCCGAACAGGATGCCGGCCGTCACCAGCGCGAGGCCAGCGACCAGGCTCCAGTGCATGGGTTCGCCGAGCCACAGCACCGCGCCGAAGGCCGACAGGCCCGGTACCAGCGCCGTGATCATGGTGGTGCGCACCGGGCCGAAGTGCTGGATCATCTTGGTGAAGGTGATGCCCGAGATCACCACCGAGCCGACGCCCTGGAAGGCCATCTGGAATGCGACCTCGCCCCACGGCGCGCTGCCGATGTGGCTCACGACCGCGCCCGAAGCCACCAGCAGCGTGTAGACCGGCACATAGGTAATGAGCGCGAACACGGTGATGGCGATGGTCGCGCGCACGGCGTCCAGCCCATGGCGGCGCGCCACCACGCTGTAGCAGGCCCAGCAGAAGGCGGCGCCCATGAACATCAGGTCGCCCTTCCAGACCTCGCCGCCCTCGAAGGCGTGCAGCAGGCTGCGCCCGCCGACCACGAGATCGCCCGCAACGATCATCGCCAGGCCGATGGCGCGCGTGGGCGTGATGCGGTCGCGCAGCACCAGCGCGGCCAGCAACGTGGTCCACAGCGGCAGGCTGCCGGGCATCAGCACGGCGGCATGGCCGGCCGGCGCGAAGAAGAAGCCGCTGTAGGCGATGAGGGCGTAGGCCACGCCGCCGAAGATGCCGGCGGTGGCGGTCACGCGCAGCGACAGCGGCGACAGGCCGAAGAACGAGGACACCGCGCCGCGGTGCTTCGTCGCCAGCCACGCGCCCCAGGGCACCAGCACCAGGCTGGCGCCGCAGACGCGCGCAAAGGCCAGGTCGAAGGGCGTGAGCGAACGCGCGGCCGAGGCGCGCGCGATGAGGATGAAGGCGGTCCAGACCACGACGGTGACCACGGCCGCGCCGATGCCGAGCATGCGGGGAGACAGGAAGGGCGGGGAGGTCTGCGGG
>NZ_JBWKYF010000012.1:99408-122459 GCF_059423605.1 Variovorax sp. GW460-12-1-14-LB1 | reverse complement strand
ACCAACATAGACAAGGGCACGATCTCTACCCGCGGCGCGGTCTTGGCGGCGGGCTACCGCGCGAGCGGTTTAGTCCTCCGCTGCAAAGCAGACAAGCGCGGCTGGCTACATGCAAAGAAGGCGGGATGGGAATGAGTTCCTCATAAGCCACACAGTCGATAGCTGAAAACGGTGGCCGATCAGTGCGCAGGATCCATGCGCAGCCGGTACGCAACGCCATCGCGTCCAGGGTCGGCGCCGCCATGCAGGCCGTCGGCCTGCACCTGCACGCCGTGCACCCAGCCGATGGTGTAGTTGTACGGGTTGCGGCCAATGGCGTAACCCTGCGCTTCCAGCGCGCGCGTGGTGTAGCGCGGAATGCGGTTGCACACGTCGATGGCGTTGCTGGTGGACGAGAAGCGAGGTGCCGACACGGCTGCCTGCATCTCCATGCCGTGATCGATCACGTTGAGCAGCACCTGCAGCACGCCCATGGCGATCTGCGTGCCCCCCGGGGCGCCGAGCACCATGTCGAGCTCACCGTCCTTGAAGGTCATGGTGGGGCAGGACGAGGTGAAGCGGCTCTTGCCCGGCTGGATGCTGCCGGCGCGGCCCGGACGCGGGTCGAACACGCCCATGCAGCCGTTGTACAGAAAACCCATGCCCGGGGTGATGATGCCCGAGGGCATGGCCAGCGAGTGGGTCAGGGACACGGCGTTGCCGTCGGCGTCCACCACGCTCAGGTGGGTGGTGTCGCGCGGCACGGGCGCGCCAGGGTTCACGCGCTCCACGTTGAAGCGATGGCCCGTGCGGATCTGCTCGGCCACTTCCCGGGCCATGTCCTTGGACAGGAGCTGATCCAGCGGCACATCGAAGAACTTCGGGTCGCCGATGCAGCGGTCCTTGTCGATCGTCGCCTTCTTCATGACCTCGCACACCCTCTGCAGGTAGGCAGGGCTGTTGTGCTCCAGACTCGCCAGATCGAAGTGCTCGAGGATGTTGAGCATCTCCAGCAGCATGGCACCGCCGCCCGGGGGCTGGTTGGTCGTGATGGTGCGGTCGCGGTAGCTGCCCACCAGCGGCGGGTTGCGCTGCACCTGATACCGGGCCAGGTCGTCGAGCGTGATCAGCGCCTCCAGCGACTGCAGGTGCGTCACCATCTTTTGCGCCAGGTCGCCCTGGTAGAACGGGCGCGCACCTTCTTCGGCAATCTGGCGCAGCACCGCAGCCATGCCTTCGTTGCGCAGCGGCGCACCGATGGGCTTGGGGCGGCCATCGGGGCGGCAGTACAGCTGGCGGCTTTCCTCGCAGTACTGCAGCCGCTCCAGGTTGCCGACGCGCCCCATAGTGGGTTCGTCGATCCAGAAGGCGTGCATGCCGGGTCGCACAAAGTAGCCGTCCGCTGCCCAGCGGATGGCGGGCTCCACCACCTGCTGCCACGGCAGGCGGCCGTGCGCCTGATGCATGGCCTCCAGGCCCTTGAGCGTGGCCGGCGTGCCGATGGACTGGGGGCCGATGTCGTTGACGCGGCCCTTGAGGATGAAACCGAAGCCGTCCTTGGTCTCGCCCTCGAGCAGGTGCTCCCACATGTTTGCCCTGGCCGCCAGCGGCGCGGGCGAATGGAAGTCGAAATATTCATGCACCTGGGCGCCCGGCAGGTAGACGGCGGCGGTGCCGAAACCTGCGATACCGCACATCAGCGGATCGACCACGGTCTGGGCCAGCGCGGTGGCCACGGCGGCATCCACCGCGTTACCGCCCGCACGCAGGATGTCGATGCCGGACTCGGCGGCCTCCGGCTGCGGGCAGACCACCATTGCTTCTTTTTTCATGAGGTGTGATGACGAGCCCCCTGCTGCATCGGCGATACGGCAAGGGGTGAAGATGGGAGAAAAAGGGGGCGGCGCTTGTGCGGTCGCCGGCTTACTTGGCGCTGAGGTTCAGTGCCCCGAGCGTGGGCCCCCAGGCCTTGGCGTCACGCGCCGCCGTTTCCATGACCAGCGTGGAAGGGCCGGACATGGGGATCACGCCCATGCTTTTGAGCTTGGCCTGCACGTCGGGACTCTGGTGGAAGGCCGCCGTCGCCTTGTTGAGCTTTTCCACAACGTCGGCCGGCGTGCCGGCGCGTGCCACCACGGCACTCCAGCCCATGTTGTCAAAGCCGTTCACGCCCAGCTCGCCCAGGGTGGGCACATCGGGCAGCTCAGGGGTGCGTTGCGGCGACAACACGGCCAGTGGATTGAGCTTGTGGTTCTTGATGTGGGGCAGGGCGGTGCCATACACAGGTGCCATCACCTCGGTTTGCCCGCCAATGGTGGCCAGGATGCCGTCGGCCTCGCCCTTGTAAGGGATGTGGGTCATCGAAATGCCCAGGGCATTGGACACCAGCTCGACCGCCAGGTGGGTGGAGTTGCCCAGGCCGGCGGACGCGAAGTTCAGCTTGCCGGGCGCCGCCTTGGCTTTTTCCGTCAGATCCTTGAGCGTCTTGATGCCCGTGGCCGGGTTGGCCGACAGCACGAACGGCACCGTCGTCAGCATGGTCACGCCAACGAAATCCTTCTCGGGGTTGTAGGGCAGTGGCTTGTAGGTGAACTGATTGAGCACCATCAGCGACACGCTGCCCAGCAGCAGGGTGTAGCCATCGGCGGGCGCATTCAGCGCGTTCTGTGCGGCAATGAGGCCGCCCGCACCGGGCTTGTTCTCCACCACGATGGTGGCGCCAATGGCCTTGCCTGCGTGTTCAGCCCACATGCGCGCGATCGTGTCGCTGCTGCCGCCCGGGGCCTGCGACACGATCAGGCGCACGGGACGACTGGGGTAGGAGGCTTGCGCGAACACAGTGGTGGCCGTGGCGGCCGCGACCGCGGCACCCATCAGGATCTTGTAGACGTTCGTGATTGCTTTGGGCACAGGGATTCCTCAGAAGGTCTGTCATGGAAGATGAAGTAATTTTCATGACAACCCCTGCCATTCACCTAGTGAAAATGCAAAATGGATACATGAAGGTTTACTCATGATCGAGCGTTCGGAAGGCCTGTCCTGGGCACGAGGCATCAAGGTCCGGCATCTGGAATCCTTTCTGGTGCTGGACGAGGCGGGCACGCTGACCGAAGCGGCGGCGCGGCTGCACATGACGCAATCTGCCATGTCGCATTGGCTGGCGGAGCTCGAACGCGTGGCGGGCACGCCGCTGGTGGTGCGCGGGCGCAAGGTGCAGCTGACGCCTGCCGGGCATCTGCTCAAACGCCTGGCCATCACGGTGCTGGGCGATATCGCCCGCACCGGCCTCGAAATGCATGCGGTGGCTGCGGGACGCGTGCCGCGACTGAACGTGGGCAGCGTCTGGGCAGGCATCGCCGGCGGCCTGCCCGAAGCCGTGACCGCGTTCCAGCAGCGCCATGCCGACGTGGCCGTGTCCATCCACGACGGCCTGTTCGATGATCTGCTCAAAGGTCTGGACACGCGTGCCATGGATGCCGTGATCGGCGTTCTGGATGCGCGGGCGCACCAGCCGCAACTGGCGCACCACGTGCTCTTTGACGACCGGGTGAGCATCGTCATCGGCCAGGGCAGCAAGCACTGGGACAGCAACCAGCCGCTGGGCTTTGCCGACGTGCTGCGCGAGCATTGGGTGATGCCGCCCCTTGGCACGCTCACTCGCATCCAGATGGATGCCTATCTCATCGAGCAACAGGCATCGTGGCTGGTGCCCAAAGCAGAAACCGCCTCGTTAGCCATGATGCAGGCGCTGCTGCAAAAGGGCGACTATGTCGGCGTGTGTGCGGAATCCATGGCGGACTACATGGCCTCGCTGGGGCTGTTCCGCAAGGTCGCCGTCGATTCGAACATCCGCTTCGGCCCCATCACCGTGGTGTGGAACCGCGAGCACGTCTCGGCCACGCTCATGGATTTCATTGCCTGCCTGAAGGCGCATGCGCGGGGCTTGCCTGCTGCACACGTGCAGGAGGCGCCCAGCGCTTAGCGGCCGGCCAAGGCACGTGTCTCAGGTCGAATCGGAAGCCTCGTAGACCGCCACTGCCGCGGCCAGGTCCTCCAAGGCGGTGCCCACGGCCTTGAAGACGGTTCGCCCGTCACCATCGGCGCGTCCCTGGATCCGGCCCGCGGCCAGGTCGGCCAACTCACCTGCCACATCGTCGGCGGCGAACACGCCGCGCGACAGGGGCCCGAGCAATTCGCCACTCTTTTGCAACGCCTCTTGTGTATCGACAAACAGACGTGCACCCGCAAAGCAGGCGTCGTCGGCTTCGCGCATCTGCGGCGTGAAACTGCCGATCAGGTCGAGGTGGCTGCGAGGCCGCAGCCACGCGCCCTGCACCACCGGCTGCGTGGCGAGCGTGGCACAGCTCACGATGTCGACGTCGTTCACCGCCTTGGCGAGATCCGGCGCAACGGCCGCCTCGATGTTCTGCGCGCACAGCCGCGCAGCGAGTGCCTTCGCCGCAGCTTCGTCGCGGTCCCACACCAGCACACGTTGGATGGGACGCACGGCGCGGTAGGCCTCGGGAATCAGACTGCCGACACGCCCGCAGCCGACGACCAGCAGGCTGCGCGCATCGGCAGGCGCGAGATAGGACGCGGCCAGGGCCGATGCGGCAGCGGTGCGGCGCGACGTGATCTCGTTGCCGTCGATCTGCGCCAGCGGCTCGCCCGTGCTTGCGTCGTACAGCACATAGGTCGAGAACAGTCCGGGAAGGCCGCGCCGCGCGTTGTCCGGAAAGATGGTCACGGTCTTGATGCCCAGGTAGCGGTCGCGCTGCCACGCCGGCATGACCAGCACGGTGCGGGGTGAGGTATCCGTTTCGGCCTGGAGCGAATGCGTGTGCCGCAGAGGCACCTCGCAGCCAGCGATGAACATCTCCCGAAGGGCCGGGATCAGGCGGTCGAAGGGCAATGCACGGCGGGTGCTTTCGGTATCGATGATTTTCATGGGGTCGCGGATGGAGTCAGTTGAGTGAAAGTGCCGGCCGTCATGCCTCGAGCACCACGTCTTCGAGTGGAACGGCCTGGCAGGCAAGGCACACGGCCGGGTCTTCCGGTTCGCTGCCGTGCAGATGGCGCACCTTGCCGCTCAACAGGCGCACGGCGCAGCTCTCGCACTGGCCCACACGGCAGCCGCTGGCCATCTGCACGCCGAGCGATTCGCCAAAGGTCAGTAACGTGCCCTGCCGGGGCGTCCACGTTGCGGGGGCGCGGCCTGAGCGCGCAAAGCTGACGGTGAAGCGCTGGTCGCCGTCGGTGGGCGGCGTGGTGGGCGAACGGAAGACCTCGCTGAAGATGTCGAAGCGCGGAACGCCCCGCGCCACGAGGCCGGCGGTCACCGCGTCCATCATGGCCGGCGGTCCGCACAGGTAGAAGCGGGCGCGCTGCGCGATCAACGCGTCGTCCACCACGCTCGCGTCGATGAAGCGATCCGACTGGTAGTCGATGCCCTGACGCTCCTGCGGCTGTGGTGCGTTGTAGTGGTCGACAACCTGCAACTGCGGCAGCCGCGCGCAGTGCTGTGCAATGCGCTCGCGAAACGCGTGGGTCGTGCCGTTCTGGTTGGCGTAGTAGAGCCAGATGGCCGGCCCCTGCGCGCCGTCGGGCAGCGATTCGAGCAGGCTGATGAAGGGCGTGATGCCGATGCCGCCCGCGAAAAAGACCAGCGGCTGCGGCGAGTGGCGCGGCAGCACGAAGCCGCCGGACGGCGCCCGCAGCGCGAGGGTGTCGCCGACTTTCAACGCGCGGTGCAGATGGCTCGACACGCGCCCCTCGTGCGGCGTGCCGTCGGCCGAGCGGCCGCGTTGGTGGCGCACGGCCACGCTGTAGCTGCGCCGGCCCGGCACCTCGGCCGCACCCGTGAGCGAGTAGGCGCGCGTGACCTGCGTGCCATCGTCCAGATGCAATTGCATCTCGATGTGCTGACCGGGTCGGTAATCGGGCAGTTCGCTGTCATCGACCGACTCGAAGTGGATGCCCAGTACACCGTCGGCCTCAGGCCGCAGCGCGCTGATGCGGAAGGGGCGGTAGCCGGACCACTTTCGCTGCCGCATCTCTGTGGCCGGGTCGCGTTCGATGTCGCAGAGAAACGAGCGATGCGGCACCGAACCGCTCACCGGATCGCAGCTGTCGGCGGATATCAGCGCGTTGAAGTTGCTGCCCAACGCGCCTTCAATCGGCAGGCCATCGCGGTCGAGCTCGGGGCAGCTCTGCCACCAGCCGAACTCGGCCACGATGACGTCGTCCGCCAGTTGGGGCGTGACGCGGGCGACGAAGCGGGCCTCGCCCACGCGCGTGCGGATGCGCATCCAGTCGCCGTCCACGATGCCCTTGGCGGCCGCGAGCGCGGGGCTCAATTCGGCCACCGGATCGGGCGCGCGCTTGCGCAGCGAGGCCAGACTGCGGTGCTGGCTGTGGCAATAGAAGCCGTTCTTGGCCGAACTCAGCACATAGGGAAAGCGGCCCTGGCGCGTGGCCTTCGCATCGCGCGGCGTGTCTGCCGGTTCGACGAAGGTGGCGACCGGCGGCTGGCCGTGGCGCAGCAGGGTTTCCGAATAGAGCTCGACGCGTCGCGTCGGGGTGTCGAAGCCGCGCACGCCGGTGGGCGTGGCGCGGGCGTACTTCTGCTCGCTCGCGTCGATGGCGCAGACCATGCCTTCGGGCCGGGCACGCAACTGGTCGACCGTGAGGCCCAGCGGCTCGAGCATGTGGTTCCAGCCTGCGTCGAGGCTGCCGCCAAAGAAGCCGTCACCCATGCCCAGGCGAACGGCCAGATCGAACAGCACGTCGTTGTCGGCGCGCGATTCACCGCGTGGCGTCACCATGCACTGGCGCAACTGCACCCAGCCGGCCGCACGGTCGTCGATCTCGAAGCCGATGCGCAGGCCCTCGCGTTCCCAGGGTGTGTTGACCGGCAGCAGGATGTCGGCGTACCGGGCGGCGGGTGTTTCGAACAAGTCGCAGTGCACATGGAATTCGAGCCGCGACAGTGCCTGGTGCGCGAGTGCGCTGTCGGCCTGCGACACGGGCAGGTTGGTGCCAAAGGCCATCATCGCGCGCACCTTGTAGGGCTCGCCTTCGAGAATCGCGCGGTAGGTGTCGCGCGCCGTCACCCAGCCGTGCGCGGGAGGGCCGATCGGGCGCTGCGCCAGACCGAGGGCCTTGGCGCGCTGCGCGTCGGGCAGCAGTGAGAGCGAGTTGACGGCGTTGACGCGCGGACCGACGCGAACGCGGTTCGCGCCGATGCGGTCGAAGCTGCCGCACAGCGCATACAGCGTGGCGACTGCGCGCTCGGCTTGCGTCGCGTTGGTGTGCTGGCCGATGCCGGTCCAGGCGTGATAGGCCACGCGGCGGCACGTGCCGAAAAGATCAGCGACCGCGCGCAACGAAGCCTCGGCAACGCCGGTGATGCGTTCGACATTCGACGGCGTGTAGGCGGCACAGCCCTGGGCCAGCAGTTCGAAGGCTGGCGCACACGACAGGCGATGTGCGCCCACGTCGATCTCGACCGCGCCGCGCAGGCGGAAGTGGGCGGCGTCCTGGGTTTGCGCCGCCTGCTCGGTGTCGTAAGGCACCGCGCGGTTCAGTGCGTCGTTCCACGCCATGAAGCGGTTGCCCTGGGCATCGGGCCACAGGTCCTGCTCGCGCAGGAAGTGTCCGTTGTCGCTGCGCACCAGCAACGGGGCGTTGGTCCACGCGCGCACGAAGCCTTCGTCGAAGCGCGCGTCCGCGATCAGCAGGTGGATCAGCCCCAGCGCTAGTGCGGCATCGGTGCCCGGCCGCACAGGCAGCCAGGTGTCGGCCTGCCGCGCGAGCGCGGTAGGGCGCGGATCGATCACCACCATCTTCGCCCCGTTCGCGCGGCCACGGCCGATGGCGTTGGCCTGCGCCAGCCAGGTGTTCGCGGGGTTGTGACCCCACAGCACGATCAGCTCGGCCTGCGCGTAGTCGGCCGCGGGCATGCCGCAGCCGAAGGTGAAGGCGTGCGCGAAGTCCTTGTGCCAATTGCAGACCTCGGTCGCATAACAGATGTTGGGGCTGCCGAAGAGGCGCACGAAGCGCTCGATCCAATCGATGCTGTCCGTCAATGGCGTGCCGCTGGGCGTGGTTACGGCGAACACCACCGACTCGGCACCGCTCTCGGCCTTGATGGCACTCAGGCGCTTGGCGGTCTCGGCCAGCGCCTCGTCCCAGCTGATGCGCACCCAGCCCGGATCCGCTTCGGTCTTGGGCCTCGTGCGGCGCATCGGGTAGCGCAGACGGTGCGGGCTGTGCACGAGCTCGGGCGCAGCCTTGCCCTTCATGCACATCGCCTGGCCGGTGGGGTGCGAGGTGTCGGGCCGAACCGACACCAGCATGTCGTCACGCACCTCGTTGAGTGTGCCGCAGCGCGAACGGCAGAGCGTGCAGTAGCCTTGCCTGGTTTGCGTGGGCGCCGTCGTCGTCATCACTTGCATCCGGAAGCTGCGCGGCTCAAGGCATCACCGGTGCGACATAACTCAGCGTGCGCCCGAAGGCCCAGAGCATGAAGAGCACCAGCGGCGCATGCACCAGCAGTTGCAGGAAGGTAAAGCCCACGATGTCGCGTGCCTTCAGCGACAGCACGCCCAGCAGCGGCAGCATCCAGAACGGGTTGATCAGGTTGGGCAGCGCCTCGGCCGCGTTGTAGACCTGAACGGCCCAGCCCAGGTGGACCTTCAGGTCGTTGGCCGCTTGCATGACGTAGGGCGCCTCGATGATCCACTTGCCGCCACCCGAGGGAATGAAGAAGCCCAGCACGGCGGAGTACGCGCCCATCACCACGGCGAAGCTGTCGACGCTGGAGATGCTCACGAACAGATGCGCGATGCGGTCCGACAGCGTGATGCCTGCGTCGCCCTTGGCGCCGGTCAGCATGGCCGCGATGGCGCCGTACAGAGGAAACTGGATGATCACGCCCGCCGTCGACGGCACCGAACGCGACACCGCGTCGAGAAAGCTGCGCGGGCGCCAGTGCAGCAGCAGCCCGATCATGAGGAACAGCAGGTTGTAGGTGTTGAGGCCCGAGATCGCGATCAGCGGGCTCTTGGCCATGAACTCCTGCGCCAGCCAGCCGAAACCCAGCGCGCACAGGAGCAGCGTGAGCAGCGGACTGCGCTCGAACCACTCGCCGGGGCGGCGCTCGGCGGACTCTGGGGAAGCGGGCTTGGCTTCCGTGAGGTCCACGCCCAGGTCCTGCGCCGTGACCGCGTGCTTCGCGTCGGGCGCCGACCACAGTGCGATGGCCACCGACACGACCATCAGCACCAGCGCCATGGCGACCGACTGCCACAGGAAGATGGTCTGACTGAACGGGATCACGCCGGTGATGTCAAGAATGCTCTTGGGCAGGCTGCTGGCGTTGGCCTGCAACTGCGCCGCCGACGAACTGAGCCCCAACGCCCAGGTCGCGCCCATGCCGAGGTAGGCCGCCGCGCCGCCGGCGCGGTAGTCCATGCGCAGGTCGAGGCGGCCGGCCAGCGCGCGCACATAGAGCGCGCTGAAGATCAGCGAGATGCCCCAGTTGAAGAGTGACAGGATCATGCTGATCGCCGCCACATACGCGATGGCCTGGCGCCCCGACACGGGCAGTGCGGCCAGCTTGCGGATGAGTCGCGCAGCCGGCGGCGAGGTCGCCACCACGTAGCCGCCGACGGCCACCAACGCCATCTGCATCGTGAAAACAATGAGGCTCCAGAAGCCGTCGCCGAAAGACTTGGCCACCGCTTGCGGGCTCGACCCGTTCAGGAGCGCGGCGCCCGCGACCACCACCACGGCGATGGCCGCGAACACGAAAGCGTCGGGAAACCAGCGCTCGGCCCAGGCGGTGAAGCGCAGGCCCAGGCGGCTCAACAGCCCGGCATCGGTCGAAGCCTCCTGGGGTACAGAAGGGTGGGCGCCGTGGCCGGCGGAAGTGTGTGATGTCGATGGCATGGGGGTCTCCTGCTACTGCTGCTGGAACGGTGGGCGTCCTCGTCACACGCCTGACATGGCGTGCTGCCCGGATGTTAGGAATTGCCATCGACAATTCATAATCTCTATTTTCAATAGAGCGATATAGGATGTATCTATGTCGATAACGATCAAGCAGCTGCAGCACTTCGTGGCCGCAGCGCACACGGGGCAGGTGTCCCGCGCAGCCCAGCGCTGCTATGTGAGCCAGCCGTCGCTGACCACCTCGCTCAAGAACCTGGAGTCGACGCTGAAGGTGCAGCTCTTTACGAGACACTCCGACGGGCTGCGGCTCACGGTGCAGGGCGAGGGGTTCCTGCGGCATGCGGAGCACATGCTGCACACGCTCGATGCGGCGGTGGAGGAGACGCGCAACTCGGTGTCCTCGGTCGAGGGGCGGGTGCAGATCGCCATCACCGACACCGTGTCCGAATACATGCTGCCCAAGATCATCGGCGCGATGCGCAGGCAACTGCCGCTGGTCGAGTTCGAGCCCGTGGAGCGCAACCGGCTGGAGATCGAGAACGGCCTGCGCAGCGGCGAATTCGACCTGGCCGTGGTCCTGGTGTCGAACCTCTCGCGCGCGCCGGACATCCGGCGCGAGAACCTGCTGAAGTCGGAGCGTCGTCTGTGGACTTCGTTCGACCATCCGCTGGTGGCGCAGAAGTCGGTGTCGCTGCGCGAGATCGCGCAGATGCCCTTCGTGCTGCTGGACATGGACGAGCACGTGGACACCGTGGGCCGCTACTGGAGCGCGATGAAGCTCAAGCCCAAGGTCGTGTTCCGCACCAAATCGATCGAGGCCGTGCGCAGCCTCGTCGCACAGAACGTGGGTGTGACCATCCTGTCGGACCTGGTGTTTCGCCCCTGGTCGCACGATGGCGGGCGCATTCGCAGGACGGTGGTGTCGAGTGCGGTGCCCTCGATGGACCTGGGGCTGGCCTACCGGCGTGGAGCCGTTCTTTCCGAAGCTACGGCAGCCTCTGCGAGTACCTTGCGCTTGCTGGCCAAGACACTGACGAGAGAGTCACAGCCGCGGATGGATGACGAGCCGCTGTAGCTTTCGAGTGGGCCGCTTCCTGCGACACGCATGGCAGGCGTGGGGTGAGCGACAGCTACCGGCAGTTGTCGCCCAGTCATCGAAGGCGGGCTTAGCCAGAAGAATCGCGTCCAGGACCGCGTCTCTGGCAGCCTCATCGGCATTGTCCCGGCAGGCCGCGCAATACGGGCAGCAGTTGCTGCGTTCGCACAGGATATTTCAGAACAGCCGGAATTGCGGTGTGTCACCCTGTTCAGAAGAAGGAAGGGGGCGCTTCGCACTGCGCCGACCGATCAGGCAGTTCGGGCTTCAGCCACGCGCAACCGGTAGAGGCCGACGTCGACGAGCCCCGCGCGGAAGCCGGCCTCGCAGTAGGAGAGGTAGTAGGTCCACAAGCGCTTGAACGCGGCGTCGAAACCCAGTGGCTCGATCTGCGGCCAGGCGGCGAGGAACCGGCGACGCCACTCTGCCAGGGTTCGCGCGTAGTCCTTGCCGAAGCAGTGGGAAGCCTCGATCACCAACCCTGCGCACTGCGCCTGTTCCCGCAGCACGCGCGGGCTGGGCAGCATGCCGCCGGGAAAGATGCAGTGCTGGATGAAATCGGTCCCCTGGCGGTAGCTGTCGAACTGCGCATCGGCGATCGTGATCGCCTGCAGCACCACCACGCCACCGGGCTGGAGGCGCTCGCGCAAGGTGGCGAAGTAGGTGGGCCAGTAGGCCTCGCCGACGGCCTCGATCATCTCGATGGAGACGATGCGGTCGAACCGGCCCTGCACGTCGCGGTAGTCCTGCAGCCGCAGGTCGACCCGGTCGGCCACGCCCCAGTCCTGCGCGCGTTCGCGGGCGAAGGCCAGTTGCTCGCTCGACAGCGTGACGCCGGTGACGCGCGCTTCGTGCCGGCGGGCCAGGCTCGCGGCCAACGTTCCCCAGCCGCAGCCGATCTCGAGCACGTCGCCCCCTTGCGGGGTGTCGAGCATGTCGGCGATGGCAGCGAGGCGGCGCGCCTGGGCGGCTTCTAGCGTGTCGTCGTCGGCGTCGCTGAACATCGCGCTCGAATACAGCATGCTGTCGTCCAGCCAGTGCCGATAGAACGTGTTGCCCAGGTCGTAGTGGAACGCGATGTTGTGCCGGCTTCCGCGCCGGCTGTTGCTGCGGGTCAGGTGCCGCAGCCGCGCCGCCCAGCGCGCCAGCCCGCGCCCCTTGAGCAGCGATCCCCAGGCCGACTCGTTGGCCAGGCCGAATTCGAACAAGGCCAGCAGGTCCGGACTGTCCCACTCGCCATCGCGGAACGACAGGGCCAGGCCCAGATCGCCTTGCAGCGCCAGGCGCAGCAGCGGGCGCCAGCTCAGCAGGCGCAGGCTCGCGTGCGGCCCGGGTTCGCGGCCGGCCACCTCGATGCACCGGCCGCCCGGAAGGCTCAAGCTCAGCCGGCCGAAGCGCGTGCGGGCCAGCAGCCGGCGCAGCGGCGAGAAAACCGGAGCGGCATCGAGAGCGGGTGCGGAAGGTGTGGTCAGGCTCATGGGGTCTTGTTCGAAGGAACGATGGTGAGGTCGTGGTCGGGGGCAGCCGGTCGCGGATGCAGCGGCACGCGCTTGATCCACAGACGCAGGGCCTGCCAGTGGATGGCGGCCACCACCTTGAGGGTCAGCAACGGATGCGTGATGAACACGCGCAGCAGCGCCAGGTCGCTCAGGGGGGCGCGTTGGCCGTCGAGCCGCGCGTTGAGCACGGCGCCGGCTGCGTCGTGCACGCTGATGCCGACCGAGACCGCCTCGCCCGGCGGTGCGACGCGGAACCGGTAGTGCAGGTCCATGCCGTTGAAGGGGGAGACGTACATCTGCTTGTCGCAGTGCTGCTCGACGATGGGCGCGCCGTCGGCAGCGACCGGGATCAGGTAGCTGTGCCGTTGCCCGAAGGTGTTGTTGACCTCGTACAGCAGCGCCTGCAGCGCGCCGCCGGGTGCATGGCAGAACCAGACGCTGAGCGGGTTGAACACATGGCCGAGCAGCCGCGGCATGGCCAGCAGCCGGATCGCGCCGCCGGTCGGAAGGCCGGCCTCGCGCAGCCGCGCCTCCACCTGGACCCGCAGATCGCGGCCCGAACCGTCGCCATGGTCGGCGGCATGAAAGCTGAACAGGTTGAACCGGTCCACCGAGAAGCAGCGCAACCGGGCGTGCAGTTGCGGCAGTTCGTCGATGTCGATCAGCAGGTTGTAGACCCGGTAGCTCAGCCGATGCCGCTTCGGCCGCAGCCGCTGGTGCATGACGCGTCCGATGTAGAGCGCCGAGCCTTCGTGCGCGTTCATGAGGCGACGGTCTGCGCGCCTTGCGGCAGATGGATGCGCCCGGACTCCTGCGCCACGCACCAGGGCCGGCGCACGCCGCCGAGCGCTTCGGCGACGGCCAGGCCGGCCTGCAATCCGTCCTCGTGGAAGCCGGCGCCGAAGTAGGCGCCGCAGAACCAGGTGCGGCGCTGGCCCTGCAGCTGCCACAGCTGGCGCTGCGCGGCCATGGCCGCGGCATCGAACAGCGGGTGGTCGTAGACCTCGGTGCGGATCAGGTGCTCGGGCCGCGGGTCGATCGCCGGGTTCAGGGTCAGGAACAGCGGCTCGGCCGCCGCGCCCTGCGGCAGGTGGGGCTGCAGCCGGTTCATCCAGTAGGTCACCGTCGGGGCCGCCCCGCTGCCGCGCGTGCCGAGGTAGTTCCAGCTCGACCACACGGCGCGCCGCGCCGGCATCAGGGCGGGGTCGCGGTGCAGCACGGCCAGGTTGCGGCTGTAGGGCAGGGCACCGAGCAGGGCCCGTTCGGCACCGGTGGGCGCGTCAAGCAGCGCCAGCGAGCGGTCCGCATGGGTGGCCAGGACCACCTGGTCGAAGCGCTCGGGCCACCAGCCGGCGCTCGTGCGAAGCCGCACACCTGCCGGCTCGCGATGCAGTTCGAGCACGGCCCGGTCCAGCTGGATGCGGTCGGCGAAAGGCTGGCTGAGGCGCTGTACGTATTCGCGGCTGCCGCCCACCACGGTGCGCCAGATGGGGCGGCCGCTGATCTGCAGAAGCCCATGGTTCTCGCAGAACCGAACAAAGGCGGCCACCGGATGGCGACCCACCTGCGCCGCCGGCGTGGACCAGATGGCCGCAGCCATGGGGTAGAGGTGGTCGTCGCGAAACGCGCGGCCATAGCCGTGGGCATCCAGGTAGTCGTCGAGCGCCTGGTCGCCTGCGACCTGCGCATCGCGCGGAGCCTCGCGGTAGAACCGCAGCAGGTCGCGCAGCATGGCCCAGAAGCGGGGGCGCGCCAGGTTGCGCTTTTGCGCGAACAAGCCGCGCAGGTCGGTGCCGGCGTATTCGAGCCCGCCGGCGTCCAGGCTCACTGCGAACGACATGTCCGAGGCCGCGGTCGGCACGGCCAGGTGCTGGAACAACGCGGTGAGGTTCGGGTATGCGGGCTCGTTGTAGACGATGAAGCCGGTGTCCACCGGCACCCGGCCTTCCCGGCCTGGCGCGTCCACGGTATGGCTGTGGCCGCCCAGCCGAGGCTCGCTCTCGAACACCGTGACCTCGTGGCGCTGGGACAGCAGCCAGGCGCAGGACAGGCCCGAGATGCCGGTGCCGACGACGGCGATGCGCTGCTCGGGAGGCACGGAGGCAGGCGTCGGCAAGGCGGCAGACGGGGCAAGAAGAGGCAGCATGGAGAGTCTCCGTCGGGTCGTGCTGCCTGTACGCAGGAAATGGCCGTTTGGATTACCGGCGTGTCGCTGCGATGATCCGAACGCGGCTTCCTTGCGTATGACAGCACATGACCGCGGCTCCTGATCCGTCCAACCCCTCTGCGGGCACTCCGTTGCCCCGCAGTCGCCGAGCGTCCCTCTTGACCGTTGTCTCCCCCGATTCCGAGCCATCTGCCTTGCCCGACGACCTCTGGGCCGAGGCGATGGCCGCCGTGGCGCAGCGACAGGACCGGGACGCGTTCGCGCAGCTGTTCTCGCATTTCGCGCCGCGCATCAAGCACTACCTGATGCACAGCGGCAGCCCGGCCATCCAGGCCGAAGAACTGGCCCAGGAAGCCCTGGTCACCGTCTGGCGCAAGGCCGCGCTGTTCGATCCGGCCCGGGCGGCCGCCACGACCTGGATCTTCGCCATCGCGCGCAACCTGCGCGTGGACGCGCTGCGGCGGCGCCAGGGTGTGCAGTCGTCCGAAGACGCAGTCGACTTCGACCTGCTCCTGTCGGACGAGCCGGCCGTCGAAGACCAGCTGCACGACGCGCGCCTGAACGAACGCCTGCGCGGTGCGCTGCGCCTGCTCCCGCCCGAGCAGCAGCAGGTGCTGCACCTTTCCTATTTTGAAGACGCGCCGCATGCCCGCATCGCGGCCCAGCTGTGCATTCCGCTGGGCACGGTGAAGTCGCGCGTGCGCCTGGCGGTCGCCCAACTGCGCCGCCTGCTGGAACATTGACGATGGACATCCGACACCACCCCGACGACGACCTGCTGCTGGCAGGGTCCTCCGGCCACTTGCCGGCTGGCATGCGACTGGTCCTGGCCAGCCACCTGGAACTGTGCCCGCTGTGCCGCGAGCGCGCGCGCGCACTCGATGCCGTGGGCGGCATCCTGCTCGATGACCTGGAAGCGGTCCCGCTTGCCGATGACGCGCTGTCGCGCACCTGGGCCCGGATCGATGCGCACGAAGGCGCTGAACCCGCCCCCGTGCGGGTCAGCGCGCCCCCACCGCTGCCGCCCGGTGCGCGCTGGCCGCGCGCGCTCGCTCATTGCAGTGCCACGCCCTGGCGCTGGATCGGTCCCGGCATGCGCTGGAGCCGTGTGACCGTGCCCGAGGCCCCGGGGGCCAATGTCTTTCTTCTGCGCATCGCGGCCGGCAAGTACCTGCCGCAGCACACGCACCAAGGGCAGGAGTTCACCCAGGTGCTGCATGGCTGCTTCCACGATGGCCGGGCCTTGTTCGGCCCCGGCGATTTCGATGCGGCCGATGCCGAGATCAACCATCAGCCGGTGGTCCAGGACGGCAGCGAGTGCATCTGCCTCGCCTCGCTGGACGGCCGGCTGCGCTTCGACGGGGCTATCGCGCGTTTCTTCGGCGCGCTGGTCGGGATGTGAGGCGCGCCGCGGCCCACGCCGACACGCCGCTCACGGCCGTGCCCCATGCCAGGTCGGCGGCCGTGACGGCCCAGGGCCAGTCGCGCAGCGTGGCCTGGTTCGTCAGGTCATAGGTCGCGTAGGCCACGAGCCCGAGCAGCGCGCCGCGACGCAACGCCACGGCGGGCTCGCCAGCCTCCAGTGCCGGCGCGATCGCCAAGACGACCAGGCCGACCAGGTAGAGCGCATAGAACAGCGCCGCCGCCGTCCAGTCGACCTGCGGCGCCATCAGCGCACCGAGCGCGGGCTGGTACAGGCGCGGTCCCATGACCGACAGCCAGACGGCGTCCAGCACCAGAAAACACACGAGCGCCCACAGGTAGGCAGCGAGCAAGGTACGCGGGGATGGCTTCATGGGGTGCTCCGTGCAGGAGAGGTCAGTCGGTAGCTCAGTTGGCGATCGCCCTTGGTGTCAGCGTCGAGCCCGATCCAGCGTCCGCTGTCGGCGGCATACCAGATGCGGATGCGCTGCTGCGCCGCCTGCAGTCGCCAGCCGCGCGCCCGCACGGGCTGACCGCGGACCTCGAGGGTCGCATCGGGCAGCGGCTCGAAGCGGACCGGCTCGACCTTGCCCGTCTGGGGATCGATCAGGCGCTGTTGTTTCACCAGCCGGGGATTCCAGTAGGCAAAGCTCATCAGGCAGTCGCCGTCGAGGCGCTGCGCGATCTGCTGGCGGGTGCCGTCGTCGTCGGTCTCGGCGCGCAGCTCACGCAGGCAGTCGCCGGCCCAGCGCTCCTCGGCCTGGTGCCGGTAGCGGTAGACCGGGATGCCGAGCACGCGCACGGTGAACAGGGCGCGGCTGTCGACGCTGCGCGTCGCCGCCGTGCCGCCGACGACAAAGCGATGGGTCCCGATCGGCTTGCCATCGAGCATGGCGGTGAAGTGCCATTCGCCCGCTTCCTCGTCACCTTCCTGTGCCACGGCCAGGCAGGTCGCCAGTGCCAGCATCAGCCCCAAGGCCCGGTGCTTCATGGACGGGCGCCACGCCGCGGCGGCCAGGGGATGAAGGCACTGGTGCGTGCCGCGTAGCTGCGGTAGGCGGGCCGGCGCTCGGCAATGTCGTGCTCCAGCAGCGCCACGCCCGACACCTTGAGCAGCAGGACGGTCATCAGCAGCGGAGACACCAGGCACCACGCCATCGCCCATCCGCCCGCCGACAGCGCTGCCAACCCGAGGCCCCACCAGACGCAGGCCTCGCCGAAGTAGTTGGGGTGGCGCGACCAGGCCCAGAGGCCGCGGTCCATCACCGCATCCTCGCGGCGCGGGTTGCGCAGGAAGCGGGCGAGCTGGGCGTCGGCCACGGCCTCGAAGACCACACCGCCGCCGGCCAGCAGCAGGGCCAGCACGTCCAGCCCGGACAGGGGCGACGGGTGCGCGAACGCGGCCAGCAGCGGCCAGCCGACGATCCATGCCAACACCGCCTGGAGCCCGAACACGAGGTAAAGGCTTTTCAGGCCGAAGTGTGGTTCGTTGCGCGCACGCATGGCTTGGTAGCGGCGGTCTTCGCCGTGGCCCCAGTTGCGACGCCCGATGTGCAGCGCCAGCCGGCAAGCCCATGCCAGCAGCAGCCCGAGCATCCAGACGCTGCGAGCGTCGAGCGCGCGAGCATGGGCGCCGGCGTAGGCCAGGGCCGGCGCCGCGATCATCAGGGGCCAGATCCGGTCCGCCAGGCTGGCGTCGCGCACCACGACGCTGAACACCCAGACCGGCAATGCCAGGCCAAGGGCGATCGCCAGACCCAGGCATGCGAGCGACAGCATCACCGTTTCTCGAACAGGTAGTGAGCGACCCACCACTGGTCGCCCTCGGCGTAGCCGAACAGCTCTTCCACCGAAATGAAGAAGAGCCGCCAGCGGGTCCACCACACCGGCGCGTCGCGCGCTCCGTAGACGGCGGCCAGCAGGGGCATGAGGGTGACCCGCCGGGCGTCCATGCGCGCCAGCCAGGCGGCCGAGGTCCGCGCGTAGTGGCGGCCATCCCAGCGCCAGCGGTGCAGCAGGCGCAAGTCGTCCTGGCAGCGCAGGGCGAGATCGTCGCTCGGCATCATGCCGCCGGAGAAAAAGTGGCGGCTCATCCAGTCGCTGGCATCGCGCTCCTCGAACGGGTAGGGCGCTTCGCGGTGAACGAAGACGTGCATGAAGAACCGCCCCTGCGGTTTCAACCAGTGGGCCACATGCGAAAAGGCGCGCGGCCAGTTGCGCAGGTGCTCGAACATCTCCACCGACACCACCCGGTCGAAGCGATCGCCGGTCTCGAAATCATTGAAATCGCAGGTGATCACCTCGAGGTTGTCCAGGCCGCGTGCGGCGGCCTCGGCCGCAATGAACAACCGCTGCGAGTGCGAATTGGAGACCGCCGTGATGCGGGAGCGTGGGAAGTGTTCGGCCATCCACAGGCTCAGCGAGCCCCAGCCGCAGCCCAGCTCCAGGATGCGCAGCCCGTCTTCCAGGCCGGCGCGGGCGCAGGTCTCGGCCAGGGCCGCCGCCTCAGCCTGCTCGAGCGTCTGCACTCCTTCAGGCCACCAGCAGCAGCTGTACTTCCGGTGAGGCCCCAGCACGCCTGTGAAGAACTCGGCGGGCAGTTCGTAGTGCTGCTCGTTGGCTTTCTCGGGCAGCAGGGCCAACGGTGCCTCCCGCAGCCCATCGAGAAATTTCTCCGAACGCAGGGCAACGGCTTCCGGGGCCCCGCTGCCCAGCTCGACCAGGCGCTGGCGCAGCAGCCGCCGCACGCCCAGCCGAACGGCGCCGTCGGGCACCAGGCCTTGTTCAACCCAATGGATGGCAGTGGAGGTGCTCGAGGCTTGGGGCATGGCGGTGGGTGCAGGAGGAGAGTCTCTTCTTCCTACGCCAGGCCGGCTGCAATGGATCACTGTTCGTCGGCTTCAGCGCATGGGGACTGGGGCGACGGTGCGAAGTACGGCGGTCGGACACTTGGCGGCGTCACAGGCCAGGCCCACTATCTCTGGACAAACTGGACATTCATCGCAAGAGCTGCGAAGCGGACGTAGCTGTGCACACGGCCCCCGGCGTCAAGAGAGGGCTGAGCCCGCGCCTACGTTGATTTCACGAGGCTTGATGCATCGGCGCGTGGCGCGACCGGCCGACGATCCGGATCGCAGACGCAGGGGCCGTCTGAATCGCCGGATGGGCGGGCGGGTGCAAACCCTGGGTGAACGGCTAGACCACGCCCCGGAACAAGGGCAGGCAGGCCATTGCAAGCTGTTTGACGTGGCGGTCGTCGGTGCCGCAGCAACCGCCCATGACATTGAGGCGCTTCAACCGGTGCATCTTGAGCGCGGCATAGGCCTGCCCCAACTCCACCGGGTCGCCCGCATCCAGTTCGGGCGCCTCGTTCAACTCGGCATGGCTCATCCTGGAGGCGTTCGCGCGCAGACCGCGAATCCGCCCAGCCCACGGCGCGTCGCCATGCACCACCTGCTGGAAGTGGCTGGGATGGGCGCAGTTGATCATGAAGTAGGCCGGATAACCCGCGGTGGCGCCGTCCACCTGCTGGATGGCGTCCGCCAGGGACTGCTCCGTCGGCAGCCTGCCATCGGTCTCCACCGTGAAGGAAATGACGACGGGCATGCTTGCCTGCTTCGCGGCCAGCGCGATCCCCGACGCCTCTTCGACATAGTTCATCGTGATGGCGGTCACCAGGTCGGCTGCGGTGCCGGCGAAGGTCTCGACCTGCGCACGATGGTAGTCCTGCGCTTCGCGCACCGACATGGCACGGTCCGGGACATAGCCGTCGCCGCGAGGTCCAAGGCATCCGCTGATGACGATCGGCGTCCGGCGAGTCTGGTAGGCATCGCGGATGTCCTCCAGCAGACCCACCAGCTGTCGGTTGACCGCCGCGAGCTCCTCGGGGCTGTAGCCCAGCCTGCTCCCCCAGTCTGGATTGGACCGCCAGGTTGCCGTTTCCAGAATCAGCCCGACGTCGAAGCTTCTGGCCAGCGCCGCGTAGGTCCGGAAATACTTCCGCAGCACTCTTTCGCCTTCCGGCGTCCGGAGCAGGTGAAAGGCGGCAAAGTCGGGAAGTTCCTGCCCCTCCAGAAAGATCAGGGTGGTCTCGATGCCGCCGTCGGTCATGAAGAAATCATCGCCGAGCTGCGGCAATGCGCTCCTGTAGGTTGCCATCGCTGACTCCTCTCATTCGGGTGTCCGAATGGCCGCCGCCGCCAAGGCGTCGGGCCCGCGAAGCGGATGATGACAGTGAGCGCCTCGCGGGCCAAGTGCCTGGCCGGCGGCGCGCCTTTTTCCCCCTTCAGGCTTCGGCTGTCGATCAACTGCCGGTGGCGGTCACTCGAAGCCTGACGGAGGGGCTGGAGTTCACGGAGTGATCTCTCCGGATCGGATGGCCATGCGAACAGCGTCGGCTGTCGTCGTGGCCCCCAAGCGTCGGTGGACACGCCGCAGGTGATTCTCGATGGTGCGTTCGGAAAGGCCCATGCTGGATGCCGGCTTCCGCCGGCCGCTTTCCGGCAGCCATCCAGCGCATGACCGTTTGTTCGCGCGGAGTCAGGCGATGCTCGAACCGCTGAGCCTTTCCGGTCGACGCCTGCACCCGGCGGCTCCGTGCAACGGCGTCAGCTCGTTCGGCGCTTCACATTCGGAACCAAGGCCTTGATCACCGCGTCGGCCATCCGATGCAGAGACGGCGCGTTCTGATAAACCCGCTCCATCACTGCCAGGCCTCGGGTGAATGTGATGACAACCTGCGCGGTTTCCTTGGGGGACAGCGAAAGCTGTGTCGACATGTCTCCCTTCGACATGGCGGCTGAGACGACGACCTGGAGTTCATCGAGCAACTGACGCAGCCGTTCCTGGATGCGCGGGCCTGCACCGTCGACCTCCGTTGCCGTCTTCGTGGTGAGACAGCCCCGAGGCGGTACGCCTTGCGTCATGTTGGCGATCGCGACCTTGAAGAAGGCGCGCAACGCCGTCTCTGCACGGGGTTTGTCGAGGGCTGTGCGCGCGTTGTCCAGAAACCTGGTGGCGTACGCCTCGAAGGCCAGCAAGAACAGTTCCTCCTTGCCGCCATAGGCGTGATAGAGCGAACCGCGCTGCACATCGGCGGCCTCTGCCAGATCGGCCATGGACGTGGCCCGCCAGCCTTTTTGCCAGAACACGTCCAGCACCGCGTCCAACACCTTGGCCTCATCGAACTGCCTGACTCCTGCCATGAGAAATCCTCGCGCTTTCTATTTTTGACAACGACGTCAAACTTGACAATACTGTCAATGATAGTCCGTCCGCCACGCAGGCGATGCCCGCGGCGCCAGGCAAGACACTGGCATCGCTTTGAAGGAACCCACTCCGATGACTCGGCTTTCTGCCTCACCGCCTGTTCCCCAAATCGGCATCGATCGTCGATGGGTGGGTGTGCTGTTCGGACTCGCTTCGGCCCTGATCTGGGGCGCCTTTCCGGTCGTGACTCGCTTCGGGCTGACCCACACGGCCTTGGACGTCTACGACATCACCTGCATCCGGTACACGGTCTCGGGCGTGATGCTGCTGCCGTTTCTCGTACGACGAGGTCTCATGGGGCTGCGCTGGACAGCCATCGCGCTCATGACCGCCGGCATTGGCGCGCCCTACATGCTGGTGGTCGCCTTCGGCCTGGGCATGGCGCCGGTGGAGCAGTTCGCCGTGGTCACGCCTGGCAGCATGATCCTGTTCTCGGCGCTCATCAGTGCCTGGGGACTCGGCGCCAGGCTCTCGCGCAGGGAGACGGCGGGCATTGCGCTGATCATCCTCGGGGTCGCGTTGGTCGGCTTCCACAATTTCAGCGCCGTCCGCTCCTCGCCGTGGGCCTACCTGATCTTCCTGCTGGGCGGGCTGCTGTGGGCCATCTACACGGTCTCGTCCAAGCAGTTCTCTGCATCGGCGCTGCACGCCACCGCCATCGTTTCGGTGTTCTCGATGATCATCTACCTGCCCGCCTACCTCGCGACGCGCGGGCTGCACCTGTTGCAAGCGCCTCTGGGCGACATCGGCGTGCAGGCGTTCTATCAGGGGGTCATGGTCTCCACGGTGGCCTTGTTCTTTTTCAGCAAGTCGGTGCAGATTCTGGGCGCAGCTGTCGGTGCCACGTTCGCTGCACTCGTTCCCGGCGCAGCGACGCTGCTGGCCCTGCTGGTTCTTGACGAGCGGCCCAGCGCCACAGCCATTGCGGGGCTTGTCATCGTCACAGGCGGCATGACGGCGATGCTGATACAGCAACGTCGATCCTCATCCCCCGGTGAATCCAGATGTCATTGAGTCCCTGAACCCGGCAATTTCCGTCGAGGAGTTTCTGCGTCGAAGGGCGCAGCTTCCTCGGTGGTTCATTCATCGAGCAGACGGCGCAGCCGCGAGGCCGTGGAGCAGCACCGTCCAGTGTTGCAGTCGGGCCATGGCGGCCTCGCGGCCTTTCTGCGCCGCTTGTGGACCGCTGCCGTCGTCGGCCAGCGCGATCAGTTCGTGGGCCGCCGTCGTCACGGCCCGCGCGAAATCCTCGGTGTGGCTTCGCCACACCACGATGCGATGGTGCAGGCCCATTTGCGCGGCGCGCTGCGCATTGATCGCCTGCTCGGGCTGGTCGGTCAGGAGCAGCAGGATCGGCTTGCGGTACACCGCTGCGACCGACAGCGCCGCCATGCCGGGTGCCGAGACGATGAAGGCGCTGCGCGCGGCCCGCTCGATCCAGTGCTCGTCCTGCGCGTGCCAGCCCGCGCGCTGCGCATAGCCTTCGCCGACGAGGTGCGCCGGCGTGCGCGCCTCGGCCAGCCCGCGCTCCAGGCCGTCGGCCAGTGCGGCTTCCTTGAAATGCGGGTTGAGGTACACGGCGGCCTGCGGTGCGAAGTCGTCGTGCGAGTCCGTGTCGGCGCCCACGATGGCCACCGGCGTGGGGGGGGGGGGGGGGGGGGGGGGG